>JANXLS010000992.1 GCA_025355035.1 Planctomycetota bacterium
ATTCCGTCGAGGTCCTTGAATGCTTCGAACCCCGTCCGCTGCATCGCGCGCCCCCCCATGCCGACGCAGCGCGCGCCGGGCGACTGCGCCTTCAATTGTGCGATCAACCGAGCCGCGTGTTTGTCGCCGGATGCTTCGCCAGCCAGGATAAAAAAAGTCTTGGGCATGTTTGAATGGTGCCGCGAGTGATTCGTTCAACAAGAAGGATTTAAACTCAATCCAAACTGAAACCCCGGTTTTCACGCAAAGTCGCCAAGGTCCGCAGAGATGCAAAGAAAAGCTATTAAAAACTCTTAGCGTCTTGGCGGGTCTCAGCGTCTCTGCGTAAAAAAGAAAGTATCGGCTTCAGAGAAGATTGGGTTTAGTTTAGCCGCCGCTGCGTTTTTTGTAGAGTTGAAATGCCGCTGCTCTCAAAATTTTCTCACGCGAATGTGAATATTTGTTACGTTTTGTGGTGTACCGATAACATCTGCTTTAGAGTCCGTTCACCGTTTTGGAAATGGAGTCACTCATCGTGTTCAAGAAGCTCCTTGTTGCGCCGCTCTACGCGGCTCTGTATTTTGCGTTTGTTTTCGCCGGGATGAATACTGTCCGCGCCGAATCCAACTTCCTCACCTTTGAAGGCAAAGATGGACCGGGCAAAGGCAAAAATGTCGTGCTGTTGTCCGGCGACGAAGAATACCGCTCGGAAGAAGCGATGCCGATGCTGGCGAAAATTCTCAGCCAAAAATACGGCTTCACGTGCACGGTCCTCTTTTCCGTCGATCCAGATGGCACAATCAACCCGAATCTCCACGACAGCCTCCCAGGTTCCGAAGCGCTAGACACGGCGGATGTCGTCGTCACGTCGCTCCGTTTCCGTGGCTACAAAGATGAAGACATGAAGCACTTCGCTGCAGCCTATAACAAGGGCGCGGCGTTCGTTGGACTGCGCACCAGCACTCATGCATTCAGTGGCATTCCCGGCAAGGACTTCAAGAGCTTCAACAATTTCGGCAAGCGCGTTTACGGCGAAGGCTGGGTCAATCATTGGGGCGGCCACAAGTCGCAAGCGACCAAAGGCATCGTCGAAGAAGCCAACAAATCCGACCCGCTTTTCAACGGCGTCTCCGACATTTTTGTCACGACCGACGTCTATGAAGCCTATCCCGCCGTCGATTCGAAAATCCTCGTTCGCGGCCAGGTGCTGAAAGGCATGACCCCCGACGCCGCCCCGGCGGACAGCAAGAAGAAGCGCTCGACCGACAAGATGGAACAGGGCATCAACGACCCGATGATGGCCATCGCCTGGACGCGTCTTTGGAAAAACGAAGCCGGCAAAGAAAACAAGATCTTCTGCACGACGATGGGAGCCGCCAATGATCTCGAAAACGAAGGTCTCCGGCGCATGGTCGTGAACGCTGTTTTCTGGGGCGCAGGCCTCGAAGTCCCCGCAAAATCCAACGTCGATTTCGTCGATGAATACAAGCCGCTGATGTACGGCTTCAACGGCTTCCGCGCCGGCCTTAAAGTCTCCGACCTCGAACTCGGCAAAGCCATGCCTAAACTCCCGCTCGCGAGCGAAAAGAAGAAGTAAAGTCGAAAGCTGTGCGACTCCTCTTACGTGGAGGAGTCGAATGCTTCTTTTTTTAATGCCAAGCCGCAAAGGCGCAGAGCGGCGTCTTTGTGTCCTGGCGTCGTTACGCTCTTACGTTCAAACATAAAGCCGTCGGAAACACGTCTCGCCATATGAGAAGTAGAGCTGAGCGGACTTTGTCTCATACTGGATATATCATGAACATTATCAAATCGTTTGTTCTAGTCGCGCTGCTTTCTACTGTGGCCCTTCTTGCCGCTGAACCCGTAAAATCCGCGTGGCACGGGTTCGACAGACTGGACTTCCAAGTCGATGGCCGGAAGTGCTTCATCGTTGTCCCGAAAACAGCCTCCGCTGGCAAGCCGTGGATCTGGCGCACGGAGTTCTTCGGCCACGAACCGCAAGGTGACATCGCCCTGATCGAAAAGGGATTTCACGCCGCCTACGTCGACGTGACCAACATGTACGGTGCGCCCGTTGCGCTTGACATCATGGACAAATTCCACGCGCACCTCGTCAACGAATACGGTCTCTCGACAAAGCCCACGCTCGAAGGTTTCAGCCGCGGCGGTCTCTTCACGCTCAATTGGGCCGCGCGTAACCCCGACAAAGTCTCCTGCATTTACAACGACGCTCCCGTCTGCGATTTCAAGAGTTGGCCCGGCGGCAAAGGGAAGGGGAAGGGTTCCGCGGGCGATTGGAAGAATTGCCTGAAGGTCTACAATCTGACCGAAGAACAAGCCCTCGCCTACAAGCTCAATCCCGTGGACAATCTTGAACCTCTCGCCAAAGCCAAGATCGCCCTGCTTCACGTCGCGGGCGATGCCGACAAAACCGTCCCGATCGACGAAAACACGCGCCTTGTCGAATCCCGCTACAAAGCCCTCGGCGGAGAAATCGTCGTCATTGTAAAACCCGGTGTCGATCACCACCCCCACAGCCTCGTCGATCCCAAGCCCATCGTCGATTTCGTCCTGGCCCACACGAAGTAAAATTGGCCTCTCGCAAAGACGCAAAGCCGCAAAGCAAAAAACTGAATGACGATGGAATTCGGATTGCAGTCAATTCATAATCTTATCATTCATTTCCCCTTGCCGTTCTTTGCGTCTTTGCGCCTTTGCGAGAGACAATTCGGCACTAGATATCGAGATCATCGATGGACTACACCCGCTTTCTCGCCCAACGCGTTTCTGGCATCGAAGCCTCCGGCATCCGCAAAATTTTCGATCTCGCCGCTACCATCAAAGACGCCATCAATCTCTCGATTGGCCAACCCGATTTTGATGTCCCCGAGCCGATCAAAGACGCCTGCATTGATGCCATTCGCGGCGGCTTCAACCGCTACCCTCCCAGTGCCGGTTTCCCGGAACTCCGTTCGCTCGTCCTCGATCACTACGAACACCTGCACGGTATCCGCCCACAGAGTTCCCTGATCGCCAGCGGCACGTCCGGCGGATTGACGCTTGCGCTCATGGCGTTGGTCAATCCCGGTGACGAAGTCCTCGTCCCCGATCCCTACTTCGTCAGCTACAAGCACCTGACAGCGATGTGCGGCGGCACCGCGGTCTATTACGACACGTATTCCGATTTCGGATTTGACGCCGCGAAACTCGAAAAGCTGATCACGCCGAAAACGAAAGTCATTCTCACGATGTCTCCGGCGAACCCGACCGGCGTGTGCCTCTCCCACCACCAAAAGAGCGACCTCGCCGACCTCGCCCGGGCGAAAAATCTGGTTATCATCAGCGACGAAATCTACGAACTTTTCACCTATGGCAATGCCGATGGTACGCCCAACAAAAGCCTCGGCGCGTACTATCCCGAAGGCACACTCGCTGTCGGAGGACTCTCGAAAACGCTGGCCATGACCGGTTGGCGCGTCGGGTGGGTGACCGGCCCGTCGGAGTTGATCGAGAGCCTCATCAAGCTCCAGCAATTCACCTTCGTCTGCGCGCCCAGCGCGGCCCAAAAAGCCGCGCTCGGAGCGTTCAAGATTGACCTCTCCGAAAAAGTCGCGCACTACAAACGCAAACGCGATTTTCTCGTCTCGGGCCTTCGATCAGTCGGTTACGAAGTCGTCGAACCCGGCGGAGCTTTTTATCTCTTCCCGCGCATCCCGGCCAAATTTG
>JANXLS010001017.1 GCA_025355035.1 Planctomycetota bacterium
GAATCTGGCGGTGTTGGCCGATGAGCTCTGCGTCGTGCGATCGATGTATACCTTCAATCCGACGCACACGCCGGCGCGCAGTTTATTTCAGACCGGCAACATCGCGGCAACGCGACCCACGATGGGCGCATGGATTTCCTACGGGCTGGGTTCGGAGAACAAGAACCTGCCGGGCTTCGTGTCGCTTTCGCCGGGCGGCGGAGAAGGTTCGGCGCAGCGCTGCGGGTTTCTGCCGTCATGCCACCAGGGCGTCGGTTTCGACGACTCCAAGACCGATCCCGAACAGATGATCGGCAACCTGCGCAACAAGCGCATCGATCAGAAAACGCAGCGCGCGCAACTCGATCTCGTGCAAGCGCTCAACAAAGATCACGAAGCGGCCGTCGGCGAGAATGAATTTTTGGAAGCGCGCATCCAGGCGATGGAGACCGCGTACCGAATGCAGACCGAGGCATCGGAGGCATTCGACATCCGCAAAGAACCGCAGTCCGTGCGCGACGAGTACGGGAATTCCCCGTTTGCAAACGGCTGCATCCTCGCGCGGCGGCTGGTCGAGCGCGGCGTGCGGACTGTTCATGTTCACTATGGGCCAGGGCAGCCGTGGGACGATCACAACCGGATCAACAAGAATTTGCAGGGGCGCTGCCCGGACATGGATCGCGCATCGGCCGCGCTGATCAGCGATTTGAAGCGGCGCGGACTGCTCGATCAGACGGCAGTGGTATGGGGCGGAGAATTCGGCCGCACACCGGTCTCCGAAAGCGGCGATGGGCGCGACCACAACCCGTTCGGATTTACGATGTTCATGGCCGGCGGCGGATTCAAAGGGGGCGTGTGTTACGGAGCGACGGATGAGTTTGGATTTCGCGCCGTGGAAAACCGAGTGTCGATTCACGACCTGCACGCGACGCTGCTGCATGTCCTGGGTATTGATCACGAGAAGCTGACGTACCGCTATGCGGGTCGGGATTTCCGGCTGACGGATGTACACGGCGAAGTCATCAAAGCACTGCTGGTGTGATTCAAATCGGAGAGAACATAGATGAAAAGTTGGCATGCATGCGTGGTCGCGGCAGTGTTGTTGTGGGCATCGGCGTTCGCGGGCGAGAGCATCATTGCGCCGGGCGCCGAGCTGAAGAAGATCGTGGACGACTGCAAATTCACGGAAGGTCCGGCTGCGGACGCTGAAGGCAATGTGTATTTCACCGACCAGCCGAACGACCGCATTCTGAAATGGAATTGTGCCGACGGCAAGATCACGACGTACATGCAGCCGTGCGGGCGCTCCAATGGATTGTGTTTTGACGCGAAGGGGAATCTGTGGGCATGCGCTGATGAGAAGAATGAATTGTGGGTCATCGACGCGGAGAAGAAAGTCACGGTCGTGGTGAAGGACTACCAAGGCAAACTGTTGAACGCGCCGAATGATATCTGGCTGCGCCCCGACGGCGGCCTGTATTTCACCGATCCTTTCTACAAGCGCGACTACTGGAAACGTGGGCCAAGCGAGCAGGACAAGCAGGCGGTCTATTATCTCGCGCCGGACCACAAGACGCTCACTCGCGTGGTTGACGACGCGAAAGAACCCAATGGAATCATCGGCACGCCTGATGGCAAGAGGCTGTATGTGGCGGATTTGGGCAAGCACAAAACCTACTCGTATGACATTCAGCCGGACGGCTCGTTGACGAATAAGAAGCTCTTCTGCGAACTAGGCTCCGACGGGATGACTCTGGACAGCGAAGGCAATGTTTATCTGACGGGTAAAGGGGTGACGGTTTACGACAAGACCGGGAAACTTCTGGAGAAGATCGATATCAAGGAACCGTGGACGGGCAACGTGTGTTTCGGCGGGAAAGATCAACAGACGCTGTTCATCACGGCGAGCAAGTGCGTGTATACGCTTGCGATGAGGGTTAAGGGGGCGGGAAGTCAGTGATTGAGCGATACGGCGGAGAAATTTTTGCGGAGGAAATATGTCTTATCGTCTGATTTCGGCGGCGGTCGTGGGTTTAATAATTTCTGTGGCCTCACTGCCGGCTAAAGCGGCGACTCCGACGGAGGCTGTCGGCTTCTTTGGCACGGTAACAGGTGCCGTCAAGGCACGAGCAGAGGACGGTACGTCATTCGTCCTCACTGTCTCAAAGGCAGAACCCAGCGAGAAAAGCACGGTCAAGGACGGCGCTCCGATGGTTGGCAAAGAGTTGACTTTGGGCACCCGCATGCCGAAGAAAGACGGCGTGGCATCCCCTCATGCTGATGATGTCGCTTACATCAAGACTCTGAATCCGGGCGATAAAATAGTCGTCCAGGTTTTCGCTGTTCATTCCGATCCGAGTATTTTACGCATGACAAAGCCGGGCGAAAGCGCCGGCAATAAATGAAGTCACTAGGAATCCAGCCGCTGGCAACGGTGGCTGAACTCCGCGAAGGACAATTTACGTGGCTGTTCCCGCTTGTTGGTCGGCCAGTTTTGGCGTATGCCGACAAAGTAAGGTATGCTTTCAGCCACGCTGGACCGCACGGATGCGGCCGAATACCATGTTCGGCAAAATCTTCTTGAACGATTGTTCTCATCCCTAAAGAAAGAGCGTATGGCCAAATATTTGATTTCGTTTCCGAGTGCGGCGATGGTCGTGCCCGACGGCGAGTGGGAGGCGGTGGGCCGCGACGCTCACGCCGTGATCGAGGAGGCGAAGGTCGCCGGCGTCTACATTTTCGGCGGCGGCATCGATGAATCCGTGCCGCCAGCGCTCGTCTCGCCCGATGGCACGGTTGCCGAGGGTGGCTACCCGTGGGCGCCCCCGCTCAACGGCGGCTTCACCGTGCTCGATCTACCCTCGCGCGACGAGGCTATCGCGTGGGCCGCGCGCATCGCGAAGGCCTGCCGCTGCCACCAAGAGCTACGAGTGTTCGGGGTCGATCCCGCTTCTTAAGGTCGATGGTAGCTCTATCTCTCGTTCCCGCGGTACTGCAATCCAGCCGCCCTTATTGGCGGCTGGATGTCACGACGCTCAATTCAAAGCTGCCGTCAACACCGAATTCAGCGCCTTAAAACCATCGCATTGCCGCGCCGGCGACTGCGCCTTCATGATTTCAGTGCAGCCCTGATACAAATTCCAGGCGTTGCGCTCCTTAAACTCCGCGTGGCGCGGGCACTCGAACTCGCGGATCACCGGCAGGATGTCACTCGACGCGAACGCGCCGGCTTGTGCCAGTTCCACCGTGAGCGAGTGTGCCTTCGTCCGCGTCAACCGGCGCGACCGGAGCTGCTCGAACATCGTGTTGAAGCCCTTCAGGCTTTCCATGAATGCGTCCAGCGCGGTGTCGATCGACGCGACCAAGTCGAGACCGCTCGTGTGTTTCCGGCTGATGATGTGCTCGGCACTCAAAACACCATTGCAACACACGAACACGCGCGCACCGCTCAGGATGCTGAGCGCGAATGACTTGTCCGCGCTATTGCGCAGGCCACAGCTGGGGGCGCAGCCGGCCGGGAACGGCATTCCCGGAATCGGCGCGAAGTCTAGGCTGCCAAACAACCGCGCACCGGGAATGCGAGTCTGGACGCCATTTTCGCCGTACAGTGTGCCGTCGAGCAGTGCGAACTTTTCGTTCTTGATGACCAGGCCACGCGCGGCTGCGCGGTCGGTCAGCACGTTGACCACTTCGTGATGGGGAACGGGTTTCCAGCTTTGGGTCGGTTCGGGCGTCACGACGTTATACAATTCGTCGCGTGAAACTTCGTTCGCATGGCTCAGCATGAGCATGGGAATACTCCTTTTGTTTTCGGGGGATTAAACGTTTAATTCACGTGCATGAAACGCCGGAGGACGATGAGGCGTGAGACGTCATTTACGCCGCTTCCGTTTGCACCAACTTCTGAAGTTTGCGGACGCGGCGCGTTTCGCCGTTGAGCCGGATGATGATGTCCGACAGCGCATCGTCAACGTTCCAGCGCGCGTCGGCATTTTGAATCGAAACAGCGTCGTCGTATTCGCTCACGAGCGTTTGAAGCTCGCTGAAAACAGCGTCCCTGGGTTTTGTGGCAGTCATCATGACCTCCATTACCGGCAAGACAGTCGGCTTTGATGGAGCACCGCCGAAAGACCCCGCGAAGATTCGCGCACGGCAGCAACGTAAGGCTGCGATCGACGCGCTGGTCAAATTGTTAAAGCCGGAGGTTGAGAAACGCCTTGCGGATCGGCCCATGTACGCTTTGCGTCACACGCACATCACCTGGGCACGCCGCTTCGCGAATTTCGATGCGGTACGGGCGCAAGTCGGTCATGCCGGGCGCGACATTCAAGAAGAGCATTACAACGATGAAAACTTCGTCGATGCGGCGTCATCATCGCTGGCAGTGTGGGACGTTCTGACCGGTGTGAAAGAATTGCAGCGGAATGCGACCGAGGCCGTTTTGGCCAAAGCCGTTGGTCAAGTGGCCCCTGGTGTGGCCCCCGTTGAAAAAATCAAGCAAAATGACGGAAA
>JANXLS010001025.1 GCA_025355035.1 Planctomycetota bacterium
TGGACGCGTTGGCGTTCGCCGGTGGACATGCCCTCACAGCGGCGATCGGCGAAGCGTTCGAGGCTGAGCAGCTCGACGAGATGGTTGACATGGTTAACGATTTTCGATTCGGGCACACCGCGCAAACGCGCGAAATACGCGAGCGTTTCGCGCGGGGTCAAGCGCGCGTAAAGACCTGTGTTCGCCGTGAGAAAACCAGCGCGCATTTTCAGCGCCATCGGATCGGACGCGCCGCTGACGCCGTCGATGAAGACTTCGCCTTCCGAGGGCGTCATCAGTCCCGCAAGCGTTCGGAGCGTCGTCGTCTTGCCCGCACCGTTGGGGCCGAGCAGGCCGTATACTTCCCCGCGAGCGACATGAAAGCTGAGGCCATCGACACCGAGGTGCTCTTTGCCTTCGTGCGTGAAGAATATTTTTTTGATGCCGCGAACGTCGATCATGAGAAGCCCAATCGCTGATTGAAATGCAGTGCCTTAGATTTCGTTTAACACGACGGTTGCGTACGCGCCGGAGGGCAAAGCGAAGCGCAGGACGACGACTTCGTTGTCGATGCGGGCATCCGGTTGTTCCAGGAAAAAAATGCGGAGCGGACGGCGCGCGCCGGGTTGCTGCTCGGCTTCCTTGCGGCCAAAATCGGCGAGTGCGACGCCGGCTTTATTGAGAATTTTCGTTTCGATTTCGGCGGGAACGCCTTCGGGTTGGGCCATCTTCGGGCCGAAAATCGGACCGGACGGACTGATCTCATGCGCGTCGGCTCGAGGCTGTTCTCTCCGTGCGTCTTCTTCCGTGGCGATTTTAAAGACGGCGCTGTTGCGATGCAGACTGGCCAGATCGCCGGGAAGCAGTATGCCGAGATTGGGCATTCGCGCGGATAAGACCTTGTTGAAGAGTTCGGATTGAAACGCGTTGACGATCAGGTTGCGCATTTTTCGGTCGCGCGCTTGGCGCGCTTGTCCCGCCGCAGCCATCGCGGTTTCGAAGCCCTTGACATCGCCCTGGACAAGCAGCTTTCCCATTGCGGCATTTGTCCCGGCATTCCCGAACCGTTGCTCGCCGAAATAATTCGGGATGCCTCGTTCCTTCAGAATTGCCAACACGTGTTGGGCTCGTTCAAGGATTGTCTGGGATGATGCCGTTCTTTCGGATTTAATGCGGATCACAAAACGGTTGCCGCGCAGATGCCCCATGCGCAATTTGTTTGCGTGGCGCGTGACGCTGAGAATCTTCAGTTTGTCATCAGAAAACGCGGTTATCGCTTCCGGACTTTCAGTCACATTCTCGAACGTGATCCATTGGCGCGTGACGGCATGAGCGTCTTTCAATCCGGCGATGCCAGCGTCGAGATGATTTTTATTGAGCTTCTGCGCGAGCGTTCGCGTGACGGCGTGGGTTGTCATGCCGCGCTTTTCGATCCAGAGCCACGTGTGTGTGCCGGTGCCGCTGGGTTCGTACAAAGGAAGTTCTTCGACCACAAAATCCTCGGGCGAAGCTTTATACGTGATGCGCACGGCGTCGGGGTTCGGAGGACAGACGCGCGGAAGTTCAGTAGTTGAAGAGTTTTCGAAGTGATTTGAATTCATCGCGAAAGACATGATAATGCCGCACTCGAAATACACCACTTCAACTGGCGAGCCGCGCCTCAGCGGCAGGGAATGACCATGGCGAAAACGTACGGCAATTTCATCAACGGCGAATGGACAACATCGGCGACGAAGAAGACGTTCGCGAATTACAATCCGGCGCGCAACACGGAAGTGGTGTCGGAGTTCCAGGATTCCAACGCGGTGGACGGCAGCGCCGCTCTTGCGGCCGCTGAAGCGGCGTTGTCGGCGTGGTCGAAGTTGTTGCCGCCCAAGCGCGCGGATTTCTTGCGCAAGGCAGCGGACATTCTCGCTCGTCGCCGCGACGAAGCCGCGGATATTTTGACACGCGAAGAAGGCAAGAACATCGGCGAAGCGCGCGGGGAAATCGATCGCAGCGTGGGCCTGTTGCGCTTCTACGCCGGGCAATGGCTGGGACTGAGTGGCGAGACGATTCCGTCGTTCATGGACGGCCGATTTCTCTATACGCTGCGCGCTCCGTTGGGTGTGGTTGCGTTGGTTTCGCCCTGGAATTTTCCGTCCGCGATTCCGGTGTGGAAGTCGGCCCCGGCGTTGCTCTGCGGCAATACCGTGGTGTTGAAACCGTCGCCGCTCGCGCCGCAATCGGCTGCGATTATCGCAGAAGTGTACGCGGAAGCCGGAATCCCAGCGGGTGTCTTCAATCTCGTGACGGGCGCTGGAAATGAGATCGGCGAAGCGGTCGTTAGCGACCAACGCGTGCGTGGAATTTCCTTCACCGGTTCGCGCGAGACAGGCAAGGCGATCATGCGCAAGAATGCGGATCGGCTGATTCGCATCGCGCTTGAAATGGGCGGCAAGAATCCGATGGTCATCATGCCCGACGCCGACATGACGCGCGCGGTGGAAGACACGGTCACCGGCGCGTTCTGGGCCGCTGGACACAAATGCACAGCCACGAGCCGCGCGATTGTGCTCGAAAAATGCTACGACGAATTCGTCGAAAAAGTCGTCGCGCGAACGAAGGGATTGCGAGTCGGCGACGGCATGGATCCGAAGACCGAGATCTGCCCGGTCATCGACGATAAGCAGTGCAAGAAGATTGAAGCGTGTATTGCTCAAGCCAAGAGCGACGGCGCGAAGTGCCTCGTCGGCGGCGAACGGTTGAGCGGGGGGATCTACGATCACGGCTGCTACATTTCGCCAGCGGTCTTCACGGATTTCAAACTGGATTCGAAGTTCGCACAGGACGAAATCTTCGGGCCCGTTTTGGGCGTGATCAAGGTGAAGGATCTGGACGAAGCGATCGCCGTCGCCAACAAAACGGAGTACGGACTGGCCTCGGGTATCTGTACGCGCGACATCAAGGCCGGATTGGAATTTGCCCGGCGTAGTGACGCGGGGATGATTCATGTCAATTCGCCCACGGCGGGCGTGGAACTGCAGGCACCCTTTGGCGGTTGCAAGGATTCGACGAGCGGTTCGCGCGAAATGGGAACGAGCGCGCTGGATTTCTACTCGCAGACGAAAACGATTTACGTCGACGCCTGATCGCTGGTGAACAATCGTTTGTCGAGAAAAGTTGATTTTCCGACATTGTCGCTTTTTAAGCCGAAAGTGCCGTGTAAAGAATTCCACGCTATGGACAATTACCCTCCTATAGAAGACGCTCCATCGCAACTCCGCGTAATCTTCACGTTGCTGTTTTCGGTGCTGTTGGCCGCGTTCAGTACGCCGATGCTTGAGCAGTTGCGCAATTCCACACCAGTCACGCTGCAGACCGGCTGGGATGCTCCAACCGATACGCTGATGAACATCGTGTATCTGTGCGTGGCGATGATATTGTGCGGAATGACGTGGCGATTGTCGGGACTGGGCATCGGTGATTCGAAGCGATGGAAGCGACATGTGTATCATATTGTCTTCGTCTGGATCATGCCGCCGCTGCTGGTCTTGAGCATGTATCCTGTGTTGACCGAAAAACCATTTCATGCTTTCCATTGGCCGATCGGTTGGTGGTTGGTCGGATCGATTGCGCAGGAACTGCTGTTCAGCGGATTTATTTACGGACGAATGGTTTCGCTCTTCGGGCCAGATTCGGGTGAATTGCGTGGCGCGTTCTGTTTGCCGGTGTTGTTCACTGCGTTTCTGTACGCGTTGAATCACTGGCCAAATATTCAAACCACCGAACACGGTATGTCGAGTTCGTTCGTCAAATTCCAATTCCTCTATTCGTTTTTGGGCTGCGCGTGGATGCTGAACGTTCGCCGTTGGACGGATAGCGTTTGGCTGGGTGTATTGAACCACATCCTCGTCAATTGGCTGGCGACGATGGTTTGACCTCGGGCGTGATTCATCCATATCCAAAATCATTCCACGAGTCCCTCATTTTTCAGGCCGTTGCTCTTTGCGTCCGGTCGTCGCGGCATCTTTTAATTGCGCGATCAATGTTTCTCGCGCGGCCCCGACGCCTTTGTAAACGGCGACCTCGCGCGGCATTGTTTCCAATGCTCGGACGATTCGTCCGGCGATGTCGGATTCCTCACACACGTCGCGGAGTAGGTGATTGCTGACGCGGATCCCGAACACAATTGTGTCCGTGCACGGCAATTTGTAGAGCACCTGCCGCTCCAAACGAATCCACGTCGAGTCGAGCGTTTCGCTGCCATCCATTTTTTTCAATCCGCGCGATGAATGGTGATTCAATTCCGTGTCCGCGCTGAGTCCCCAGTTGTCGCGCTCAAACGCTGTTTCCGGTGCGAGTTTCGACAGGAACGCGTGAATCTGTCGTCCCAGCGCCGCATTCAATCCCGGCACGATCGCGTGAATTTCTTCCACCGGATTTCCCAGTGTTTCACGCAACGCCCAACCCGATGGAAAACAAACCGCTCCCGCCGCCATCCGATACGTGCCATGTTGATCCGGGCGCAGCAACAACCAATCCGGTTCCAGCGCAAGTCCGGCTGCCGCGCACAGTCGCTCCGCGTCGTCCACGGGAGTAAAAATTTCGCCTTCGAGATGAAACGTTTCGACCCATTGTGCGACGATCTTCAACGCATCCGCATCTGCGGCAGCGTACTTCCAGACCTCGTCCCGGTCTTCGCTTCCGAGCCAACGACTGCGCTCGTCAAAAATCGTCCGTTTTGGATACTGTTCCTCCGGTGCAAAAAACGCTTTCGCGTCGCCCCGCCGCAGGTTCATCGGAAAGCGGAAATCGCTATCGGGAAACAAGCGCCGCCAGTCGATCGGAGTCGTGCTCTTAGCGTCCACCATGCGTGGGGCTCAATTCTTGTTGTAGAGCGTCTTGATGAAATCCAACAGCGTCTTCAAATCGCGTTCGGACGCGTGGCTCTTGTACATCACCGCTGCCATACACGCGTCGTAGTCGTACCCCATGCCTTCCTTCTGCCACACCGCAATCATCATCCCTTCGCGCACGACGCCTTGATTGTCGTGGCAATACACGGGCCGTTTCGCGGGGTCTTTCACGATCTTCAAAAACGCGTCGATCTGCTCCTGCGTCGGCGGCGTGTGCTGTTTGATCGGGATGTGAATCCACTGAACGCCGTGTTCCGCGCAGAACGTTTTCGAGGTCTCGACATCATCTTTGTACTGGATCAAATCCTGATCGGATTGAAAATTGACGACCGTCTTGAACGGCCTCTGGCGGTACGCGTTTTCAAATCGGCGCACGCCTTGAAACCCATCGCGATACAACACGCCGGGCTGAACAATCGCGAAATGATACGTGTCGAAATAAAAGAGGTACGCAACCGCTCCGAACCCGAGCGTCAACAAAACCAACACCGCCACGATCACATTCCGCATTCGCGTCACTCCGATGGGACTGCTGATGGGCCTGGGGTGGCGGAAATCGATCGCTTGAAAATTTCGTTTACATCCACACACCGCCCCGGAAGTGCCGATTCGCCAGTTCTGTACTTTGCGGCGTAGCGGCGTTAACGCAAGCGACAAAAAAACCGGGCCCCATTAAGAGGCCCGGTTCGACATTCTCATTATCCTGCCAAGCGCCGCGATCCAAATGCCGTTTACTCAGCACTCAGGATTCGGCACTGAGCACTTTTTTAGTAGTCGTCGTGTCCGCCCGCTGCTGCGCCTGCGTGTTCCTTTTCCTTCGGAAGTTCGCAGATTGCCGCGTCGGTCGTCAACAACAAGGCGCTTACACTCGCTGCGTTTTGCAGCGCGCTCTTGACCACCTTCGCCGGATCGAACACGCCGTCTTTCACCATGTCGCCGTACGTTTCGGTCAGCGCGTTGAAACCGAAGTTCTTGTCCGAGCTTTCGCGGATTTTTTGAACAACGATCGCACCCTCGTGACCGGCGTTTTCGGCGATCTGGCGGCAAGGCGCTTCGAGCGCGCGGCGGATGATGTCCACGCCGACCTGCTCGTCACCCTTCAACTTGAGATCCTTCAACGCTTCGCCCGCGCGAATCAACGCTACACCACCGCCCGGGAGGATGCCTTCTTCGACAGCCGCTCGTGCCGCGTGCAACGCGTCTTCGACGCGCATCTTGCGTTCCTTCATTTCCGTTTCCGTCGCCGCGCCGACTCGGATCTGCGCCACGCCGCCGGCCATCTTCGCCAAGCGTTCCTGGAGCTTCTCCTTGTCGTAGTCGCTCGTCGTCGCGTTGATTTCGTTCTTGATCTGCTGGATGCGGCCCTGAATGTCAGCCGATGCTCCCGCGCCTTCGATGATCGTCGTGTTTTCTTTGTCGATCTCGATCTTCTTGACTTTGCCGAGATCTTCGACGGTGATCGAATCCAGACCAATTCCGAGGTCTTCCGTGATCGCCCGGCCGCCCGTCAACACCGCGATGTCCTGCAACATCGCCTTGCGGCGGTCGCCATAACCCGGAGCCTTGACCGCAGCGACATGCAACGTACCGCGCAGCTTGTTGACAACCAACGTCGCCAATGCCTCGCCTTCGACTTCTTCAGCGATGATCAGCAACGGCTTGCCGCTTTGAGCGATCTTTTCGAGCAACGGAACGATGTCCTTGATCGACGACAGCTTCTTTTCATAGATGAAAACGTAGCAGTTTTCGAGCACGCACTTCATTTCGCCAACGTTCGTGACGAAGTGAGGCGAGAGGTAACCGCGATCGAAGCTCATGCCTTCGACGAGGTTCACATCTGTCGTGATCGACTTGCCTTCTTCAACCGTGATGCAGCCATCCTTGCCGACCTTGTCCATGGCGTCGGCGATCTTGCTGCCGATGTCCATGTCGTTGTTGGCGGCAATGCAGGCAACCGCTGCGATGTCCTTGCGGCCATTGACCGGCGTCGACATCTTCGTCAACGCGTCGATGACTTTCGCAACGGCCTTGTCAATGCCGCGCTTGATCGCCGTTGCACTGGCGCCAGCCGTGACATTCTTCAAACCCTCATCGAAAATGGCTTCAGCCAGCACGACGCTGGTGGTGGTTCCGTCGCCGGCGACGTCGTTGGTCTTGCTGGCGACTTCCTTCACCAACTGCGCGCCCATGTTGGCGTATTTGTCTTCGAGTTCGATTTCCTTGGCCACCGTCACGCCATCGTTAGCGACCGTCGGGGAACCGTAGGATTTTTCGAGAATGACGCAGCGGCCTCGCGGTCCCAGAGTCACTTTAACTGCTCGCGCGAGGATTTTAACTCCCTGGCGCAGCCCCTCTCGGGCTTCTTGATCGAATGCAATCTTCTTTGCTGCCATGACTTTTGTGTCTCCTTTTTTTAAGTGCCGAGTGCCAAGTGCCGAGGAACTGCACGTTGCAATCGACATGACTTGCATAACTCAATATGAATCAATTTTTTTGGGGTGTCGAGCACTAAAACCGCGCGCCGCGATCTGTCCTCGGCACTCAGCACTCAGCACTTTTGTTAGTTCTTGACGATTGCCAAAACGTCTTCTTCCGGCATCAACAAATATTCTTCGCCGTCAACCTTGACTTCCGTTCCGGCGTACGAAGCGAACAAAATGCGATCGCCCTTCTTGACCTGGAACGTGCCGCGTCCGCCGTCTTCGAGCTGCTTGCCCGAGCCCAGCGCAATGACTTTTCCTTCTTTAGGCTTTTCCTTCGCGTTGTCCGGCAATACGATTCCGCCTGCCGTCTTCGCTTCGGCTTCCAAACGCTTCACCAAAATCTTATCACCCAAAGGGGCAACATTCGTGGCCA
>JANXLS010000224.1 GCA_025355035.1 Planctomycetota bacterium
TTTTTTTAGAGCGCTTGAAACTTGAATACCCTGATCGCTACACAAAAGTTGTGAACGCCATTCTTGAAATGCGCGGCGGCAAACTGTACGACAGCCGCTTCGGTGTGCGCGGCCGCGGTTCGGGCGAGCGTTGGCAGGCGATCGAATGGCTCTTCGATCTCACATGCAAACGGCTGGGCCTGAATGTGCGCGACGAGATGAAGTACCCTGCCCCGCCCGCGACGTTTACGCGTCCGTTGCAAAGGGGCGCGCAAATGGAATTGTTTTAAAAAAAACGGGCGGGGTTTTAACCCGCCCGAATTTTTTTAAAATTGTTTGTCGTCGACCGGCGGCTTTGGCGGTTTTGACGGCAGATTGAAATCCTTGCCGTTCTTCTTCATGATCGCGATGAAGTTCGGCTTTGGATACTGATTTTTGTCGCCCGGTAACCGGCCCACCAACGCGTTCATCGCTTCGACCGTGTCGGCATCCAATGAATTCGCCGGAAGCGCCATGCCGATGTTTGAAATCGTGTTCAACGCCATATCCCACTGCTGATTCGGATCGGGCGCATAGCGCTTCAAAATACTGGCGTAAGGCGCCGTCAATTTCTTCTGAGTGTCTTTTGGCAGCTTCTTGCGAATCTCGGCCGTCACTGAAAATTTATCTTCCGCGCCCAGAAAGGCCATTGGCGACACGAGGCTGTTCAATTCGTTGAGCACACTCGCCTGATCTTTCACAGCCGCTTTTTCGTCCGAGCAATAGGCCAGCAATTTCGTCAAACCGGCTTCGCCATCGGCTTCCAACACCGCCAGAATCAGCGGGTCCGCTCCGCCGCCGTACATACCCATCATCATCGCCTGGTGATCGGTGCTCGATTTGTTTTGAATCGCACTCAACGCTTTGGCTTCGATGCCGGGCTCCTTTAGAAGAGCAAGCGCCAGCATGGCCTGACCATGCAGCTTCGCGCGCGCAGCGTACTCGTTGATCGCGATTTGTTTCGCTTGATATTCTGCGGCGTTGTCCTTGGTCATCGCGGGAAGCACACCGGGATTGGGCGGAAGGTCGCCCGCCAGTTTGCGCAAGGATTGCAACGCTGCGTCCTGACCCATCTTGGCGCGCGTCATCAAGCCCCACGCTTCAATTGAGGCCGCTGGGGCCGTCACCGTTCCAAACTGCTGCCCGCTCGCCCACGCGGCATTGCGTTCCGAGCGGAGTATGGAAATCTCCAAATCTTTCTCGGCCAACTTCGCGGCCTTTAATCCTTTCACCGCCATGTCGAGCATCGTCCGGTCGCGCAGTCTGTAACTCTCGGACAGCGCGCCTTCTAAATAGGTGATCTGCTCGTCCAAAGTCTTCGGCGGAGTTTCGGCGTCAGCAGCACGAAGCGGCGAGAGACAAAACGCCAAAGAAAAAATGATGACCCTACAGGTTTTGGTTGATGGGAACATAAGGAACTCCGAAGTCAATTGGATTTTGTTTTGAAACAAGAACTCAGCGCTGACGAACGCAGAACAGGAACTCGTTCATCTGCGTCCATCCGCATTTGTCAGCATTCAGATCTGCGTTGAAATAAAAGTCGTTCGATCAAATCAGCGTCGTTACTTATTCTCAATTATCCTCACAGCGCCCGGAGCGGGATTGCGAACAGCACCCGGTGCCGCATTAATCCCACCGCCGAGAAATCCACCGCGCTGCTGACTTTCGCGTCCTTCGCCTTGAGCCCATGTGGAGACCTGTTTGACTCGTGCTACAACCTTTTCAGCGCGGCGCGCGGCAATTTCGGCGATAGCCTTCGCCACGTCGCCATTCGCGTCGTCTGCACGAAGGCTTCCGGCCCAAACCATCCCTGCAACGGCAAACATCGCTATCCATTTTGAAACCATGTTATTCGTCCCTTTATTTGGTGCCGTTCTGCGGCACTGTTTTTTCTCTCTGTCCTGTTTTGAAACCTGCACCAGGTTCCACTTGAAATCGAAGTCCTCCGCGTTCCGCCTGAAATTGCGATTCAACCTGCCGCGCGCGCGCCTCCAACTTCGCTTCGTTCCGCGCCTCGATCGCACGAATGGCGGCAGCGACGTCATCGTCTACTTTTCCGATCTCAACTTTCGATGCCGTAGCTGTGCTTGCGTCGTTCGTCGATGCCCGCGGCTCTTTTTGAATTTCTTTGCTTGCGGGCAGTTCTCGATCCGTCTTAGTGGCCTCATCCGAACTCTTCTCAGCGGAGTAGGCTTTCACTGCTTTTTCCTGATCGCGACTTTCCGCTGACGGGACCGATGTTGAAACGACTGGAATGTTTTTGGGCGCTCGCTCTGTTGAATTCCAAACCCACATTAATCCCACCACTATTACAGCGGGCACGACAGCCATCCATAATTTCGGGACAGAACTGCCATCCGTAAACTCCGATGCGTTGATTGGACTGCTGGATGCACTCTCCGCGATTTGGGAGCACGGACGCCCATGCAACAGCCGATCAAGCTTCAAACAAAGTGCTTCGGGCGCGAGCTGCGATCCATCGCGCCACATCAATCCCAACACGACCGCGACTCCGGCGACGTGCCCTTTGCTTTTCAGAAACGCGCGTAATTTCAGCATGGCGCGCTGAAGTCTGGATTGAACGGTCTCGCGCGGCACGTTAAGACACTTCGCGGTATCGACGACTGAAATCCCTTCGTAGAAACACAGCGTTACAGCGAGTTGCTCATCTTCACTCAATCCGGCCACAGCCTGTTTCAACAGGCCCTTCAATTCGCCGCGTTCCGCCTGTGCGCAGACCGATTCCTGGACGCGCATGGTTTCGCCCCCCTCGCCAATTGATGCCTCGCGCCGGTTGCGCCGCGATTCCTTGCGCATGGAATCCAAAGCGCATTGCAACACCAGGCGATAAAACAATCCCACGTTGGATTCCAGCGTTTTCAGATTGCTGCCCACTCGAAGCCATTTAATCGCCGCGTCCTGCACGACATCTTCCGCGTCGGCGGGCGATCGAACAATGCGCAGCGCGACCGAATACGCCCTATCACGATGGGCCTTGGCGAACTCGCCCAGCGCTTCAAGCGATGGCGGTTGGCAGCTTACATTCGTTTTCAGATCTTCGTCCACTTGCATCATGTTCAATTCCTGCTTCTACAGTTGAAACGCCACAGCGCTTCAAAATGGTGAATAATTCTGAAAATTTATTTTAACCACACGCATTCAACGCCCTAAACGCCTGCACTTACGGGCATCGCAATCCCAGGCGTGCTCGCTGTCGCATCATGTAGCAACGACTTTCGAAATTGCAAATGTCGCCTGCGAGCCGTCTCAACCAATGGATTCCAAAATGCGTGCGTCAATCGATGTCGAATCAAAAATGGCCAGAGCCGATTCGCTTTTTTATAGAGGAGACTCATTCCGAGAAAAGGCAAAATCTCCGACGCGCGTTCTGGCCGCCTTCGCCAGATTGATCCGAGCGTAAACAATTGCTTGTAAGTCCAAGTGTAGCCTTCGAGAAGTTGTTCCGCTGTCATGCGAGCGGGTTTGAAGACCACGTGCGATGTGTCGTACAAATCCCAATTCGTGTGCAGCAGCCGGCCTTGACGCTCCATCTGCTTAAAGTGGGGCGTGCCGGGATATGGCGTGAGAATGTGAAACGTCGCGCATTCCAATTTGGCGCGCTCGATCCAATCGACCGTGCGTTGAAACACGTCCGGCCCGTCGTGATCGAAGCCCAGTACGAAGCTGCCGTTGACCTGAATTCCGTAGCGATGAAAAATCTGCACACGCCGCAAGTACTCCTCGGGGGCCGGCGTTTTTTTGCGCGCGTCTGTGAGATTCTCATGGGCCAGCGATTCGAATCCTACGAACACGCCAGTGCAGCCAGCCAACGCCATCTCGCGGATTGTGTCGTGATTGTCCGTCACGTCGATCGTCACCGCCGCGCTCCAGATCTTTTCGCATTTGCGCAACGCCCGGCACAATGCCCGAAGATACTCCGGCTTCGATCCGAGATTGTTGTCGATGAACACGCCGTACGGTTCGTTCGTGGCTTCGAATTCCTCAACGATCTGTTCAACGCGGCGCATTTGGTACGGGATCGTTAGATTGTCCGTCGCGAGATAGCAGAATCCGCAGCGGTTGTGGCAACCCCGCGTGGCGATGAGGCTGGCGGTCGTGAGAAAATCCTGCATTGGTAACAGCGCTCGGCGGGGTGCCGGATCACTTTCATACGGTTCAAAATAGTTCCCTGCATAACGTTTCTGAAGCCGGTTGTTCTCGATGTCGCGCAAAATGGTCGGCCACAATTGCACGCCTTCTCCGAGCGCCAACGCGTCGGCGTGCGGAGCCAGTTCATCCGGGCGGCTGAGCGCGTGCAACCCGCCCATCACCACTTTCGCTCCGCGCGCGCGATACCAATCGGCAAGTTCACACGCCCGGCGAGCGAACGTGAGATGTACGCTGATCCCGACGACCTGCGGAAATGGATCGCGCGGGGGCGGGCCTTGAAGCAGGTTTTCGTCCCAATAACGAACGTCCCAATCCGGCGGCGTCGCTCCGGCGATGGACGTCAGCGCCAGGGTCGGCGTCAGCACATGCTTGCCGAAACTGGCATGCGGATCTTTCGGGTAAAACGGATTGATCAGCAACGCTGATTTGGGTGTCGGCAGCGGCGTGATCAAATTCGGATGCAACACGGGCGCTTCGCGCATCGCGCGCGGATGGTACGGAGCAGTGGCGAACATGGATTCATCTCCCTTTGATAGATTAACTCTGTAGTATAGAGTTATATAAACTTTATCGGGCAGAGTAATATTTTTCAATAAGAAACTTTGTAACAAAGAGTTTTTTTTAGCGAAGTCCGCCCTTTCGAGAATTGCGTTTCGACACTCAATCTCGTTGAGATCGCGATCCATTGAGTTATGCTGGTTTGATGCTTTTTGTTTGATGCTTTAGTCACCCCGAAGGGAGTATTTTCGATCATGCCGTCGAACGATCAGACCAAACGTGTCTTCAACTTCAGTGCTGGACCGGCCATGTTGCCGTTAGAAGTTCTTGAAGCTTCTGCCAAAGCCCTCATCGATTATCAGGGTAAAGGTTTCGGCATCGCAGAATGCTCGCACCGCGGCAAAGAATTCGATGGCGTGATCGACGAAGCCATCGCGCGCTGCAAAACGCTGATGGGCGTCGGGGACGATTTTGAAGTACTCTTTCTCCAAGGCGGCGCGAGCCAGTTGTTCAATACGATTCCAATGAATCTCGCGAACGGCAAGACCGCCGATTACCTCGTGTCTGGTGAATGGTCGAAGAAGGCCGCCGCCGCTGCGAAGGAAGTGGGCGTCACCGCGAATATTGTCGCAAGCAGCGAAGCGAGCAACTTCGATCACCATCCCGAAGCGGCGAACTGGAAGCTCAATCCGGAAGCAGCGTATTTCCATGTCTGCTCGAACGAAACGGTGCACGGCAATCGGATCGTCGATATTCCCACCCAC
>JANXLS010001046.1 GCA_025355035.1 Planctomycetota bacterium
GTATTTGAAGGCGCTGTGCGAAGGGCTTTTCGAAGGCCCCGGCAAGGACGCGACGATCCGAACACGGCTCGAAAACGAAGTCGCCGAACTCGGCTCGTTCGCCGTCCACGCGCGACTCGCGCACGTCGATCCGAAAGGCGCAGCAAAGATTCTCCCGACCGATGGCCGCCGCATCGTCCGAGCTCTCGAAGTCTACGAACTGACCGGCCGCCCCATCGGCGAAGGCCAGCGCGAATGGGGCACTCCGCGCTCGGACCTCGACATCCGCATCGCCTGCCTGAATCTGCCGCGCCCACTGCTGTACGCGCGCATCGACGCGCGCATTCGCGGGATGATTGCAGCGGGTTGGCTCGACGAATGCCGACAACTGCTGGCACTCGAAAAGCCGCTCTCGCGCGAAGCATCGCAGGCGCTGGGATACAAAACACTGCTGGCCCATCTGCGCGGCGAACGAACACTCGAAGCGGCCATTGAGCGAATCTGCTTCGACACGCATCATTTCGCGCGGCGACAAATTCACTGGTTCAAGAAGCTGCCGAAGACGGTCTTCATCGAACTTAAAGGCGACGAATCTCCCGAAGCGATTGCGGAGCGTGTCGAACGCGCGTGGGCGCAAGAATAGCATCCTCATTGTCGCGCATTTCGAAAAACGTTGAACCTTGACCTTCGAACCGCCGTTACTGGCTCAACGCCTTGTAATATTCTTTCACCCAATCCTTGAATTCCGTCGGCACCGCCTCATCCATCGCGTTGCGCATATCGTCGCGGCTCTGTTTCGTCAGCGGACGCGACGTATCGCGACTCACGTCAATCGAATCGCGAACCGTCTTCTTCGCCGAGTTCAGCTTCTCGCCCACGGACTTCATTTCGCCCGTGTAATTCGCGCCGCGCAGCCCGCGCAATTGCCCTTCGATGCCCTTCATTTTGTCGATCGCTTTAACCAGATCCTGCGAAACATAACCGCGCTTTTGCATCGCGACGTTCGCTCTCTCAGCGGCGTTGCGCAGGTCCGCCTGCGTGTCCGCGAGCCGGTCCATCTTCTCTTTGCTGGGAGGAGGCGGAACACCGCGCAAACCTTCTTTATTTCCGCCACTGACTTTGCCCCCGCCTGTCGAACCGCCGGATGCTTCCTTCGATTTGTCTTCAACACGGCCCGCTTCAAACGGATCAGGCGTCGAGCGCGTCGGTGTCTGTTTGCCGCCTTTGCCGTCGGCTGTTTTTTCAGCGAATTGACCGGAGCTTTTTCCGTTGCGACCTTCGCCGCTGCGCCCGTTGACTTCATTGTCGTTGGGCTGAACGTTCCCGGTGATGCCCTTGGCGCTCATATCCGAAATCGGCCCGTCGCTCACGCCCCAGCCCACGCCCTTGTCCATCGAATCCAGCCAGTTACTCGTCACGTCCTGCGCCTCTTCAGCTAGCTTGTCTTCCTTGTCGATCAGATCGCCGACGATGTCTTCCAATTCCGATGGCAAATCCTGCATCGGCACATCGACATCCTTGTTGTTGTCCTCCATATTCCACTTCACGTCGTCGGGCGCGCCCGCGAGAAATTTCTCGATGTTGGATTCAATCGACTTCGCCAATTCCAGTCCGCCTTCTTCAAGCGGGATGGCCAGTTCGGTTGCTTTCTTATCCGCCTTCTCCGCAGCCGCTTTGATCTCGCTGGCGATTTCGTTCAACTCTTTCGACGACGTTCCGTTCGTCATGTCCTGAGGCGAAAGGCGCGACAAATCCGTCGCTTTTTCCTGGAAGAACTTGCCCCATTTTTCTTCAGTCTGCTTGATGTGGTCCAGTTTTTTCTTATCGTCTTCCGTGTAATCTTCAGACGCTTTCAGCTTCAAATCCATCGTTTCCTGAATGATCTTTTTCTGCTCGTTTTCGAAATCTTTCAACCCCGCCAGAATGTCCTTCGCGACTTGCTTGGGCGTTTTTTCCGCGGCTTGTTGCAGAGCTTTATCGACGCCGTCCGTCTGGCTCTTCGCAACAACACCTTCGAGCAGCGTGACGATCGCGTCCAACTCCTTGATGATCGCAGCCTGCGATTTCAACGCGAGCGGAATGTCCCCGCGCAGTTGCGAGACGGCCGACGTTGCAAACCCGGCAATGACCCCTTCGAGCCGCTTGCGCGCGCTCATGTGGATCAAATCCTGATTATCCCACGACGCGTGAATCTCTTTCAGCGTTTTATAAATCGCCGCCTGCTCC
>JANXLS010001083.1 GCA_025355035.1 Planctomycetota bacterium
AATCGTCCTCAGAAGCAGTGGGCGTTGTGGACGAGGAAATTGTTCGCGAAGTGGTCAGCCGTATGACGGGCATTCCGCTGCGCAAGATGGGCGGTGAAGAAACGGCGCGACTGCTCGACATGGAAAATGCGCTGCACAAGCGTGTCATCAGCCAGCACGAAGCGATCCAAACGCTGGCGAAAGCCGTGCGCCGCAGCCGCGCCGGATTGAAAGATCCGCGCCGCCCGATCGGATCGTTCGTCTTCCTCGGACCGACCGGCGTTGGAAAGACGCTGCTCGCGAAGGCGCTTGCTGAATTCATGTTCGGTGATCAGGAAGCGTTGATTCAGATTGACATGTCGGAATACATGGAACGCCATGCGGTATCGCGACTCGTGGGCGCGCCGCCGGGATATGTTGGGTACGAAGAAGGCGGTCAGCTTACGGAGAAGATTCGACGCCGGCCGTACTCGGTGGTGCTGCTGGACGAAATCGAAAAGGCGCATCCGGAAATCTTCAACATCATGTTGCAGATCATGGAAGACGGGAAGTTGACCGACAGCTACGGGCGCAGCGTCGATTTCCGAAACACCATCATCATCATGACGTCGAATGTGGGCGCGAAGCTCATTAAAGATTCCGGATCGATCGGCTTTGGCCGCCGGACGGAAGAGCACAATCATGAGGAGTTGAAGAAGAAGCTTTTGCAGAAAATGGAAGAAGAATTCCGCCCGGAATTCATCGCGCGACTGGACGAAGTGATTGTGTTCCATCACCTGACGAAGGGCGATGTGTCGAAGATCGTGCATCTGGAAATTTCGCAGGTGTCGAAGCGCTTGAAGGAAAAGGAAATAGCGCTGACCATCAGCGACGACGCGTTGACGTTCCTGATCGAAAAAGGCACGAACCTGGACATGGGCGCGCGGCCGTTGCGCAGAGCGGTTGAGAAGTACATCGAGGACCCGCTGAGCGAAGGTATTTTGCGCGGCGAAGTCCCAGCGAAGAGCACGATCGAAGCGCTGCCGGACGCGAAGCGCGAGGCGCTGGTCTTCCGGCGCATTGGCGATTACGACCCGAGCATTCTGCCGGCGGTTCCGGCAGAGCCCGAGCCGAGCTTGAGTGCGCCCGCGATGGCGGGAGCGGGCGGTACGCGGGGAACGCGCGGCGGAGCGGGGATGAGCGCGGGGCAGTAACGGCGGTTTTAAAGTTCAAGGTTCAAAGTTTAACGTTAAAATACGGGCTGCGATGTCCGTATTTTTGTTGGGCGATTCGCGATAATTCCGGTCAGCGTCCAAAACCAAATTCCGCCGAAGGGATTTTCGAGGACGACGCCGAAGGTCATGGCGAGTAGGTAAATCGACCACGTTCCGAGGATCGTTGTTTCGGACCAGAACAATGTCCGACGCAAAAATCCGTCTCGCATTTCGACTCGAGCAATGGCCCGTCGCGCGTTTTGCAGACCGAGCAGCGCAACGACATTGAGCAGCGCCAACCAGAGCAGCGCGCCGACCGCGCCCAAGCGCGTGAAGACGGTCACGTGCGCAGAATGCGGATGCCGATTTGGAGCGCCGTATTTTGCGGCGTTTTGACTGTCTTCAAACAGCGGCCAATCGCGGGTGTCGCGCATCAGGTCCGTCAAGTTGGTCCCGAACCCCAGTCCGAACACAGGGGCGCGATGCAGGGTTTCATCTACGCAGTGACTCCAGAACGCGATGCGCCATTTTATCGAATGTGCGGCATGTTGACCTTCCGCAGTCTTGAAATGACTGTCTTCGGGATCGCTCAAGGCGACAAATTTTTCGCGAACGGCCTCAGGGATTTTTGGGGCAACAAGTGCGACAATTCCGCAGGACACGATCACAAGGCTAATAACCGCGATCAGTATGTGCAACCGTTTGATTCCAATCGAAAGAAGCAGCACAAGAAAAAGTACGAGGGGAGCAGGCCACAGCGCTCGTGTTGGGAGCGAGAAAAGTACAGGGCACACCATTGATGCAACAAGGATTGCGCTCAGCAATTTGGGTAAAAGGATGAGGTTCATAACATGGCCGCGCGAGAACAATTCAACGCATGTGTAACCCCAACATCCCAACGCGACGGCAGATGAAACGGCTAGGAAATCGACTTTGACGTCAGACGGCGCGCGCATTTTTCCCGAAACGATTCCAAACGCAAAGACCGCTGCGACGAGCGACGCGGGCAACAGAACAAGCCGCAGATTTCTTGCGGCAGCTTCGGATGGGTCCCGGGGCATGCCGTAGGACAGCAGCCACGGGCCCAGAAACGCGGCGATTGCATAGAGGCAGATCACGCCGTCCCGGGCTGCGTCCAGTCCGCGCGTTGGGGCGTCGACGGCAATTCGGATGATTCCGTAGCACGCGAACGCGGCAACTAATTGCATCGGGCGCGATTGCTTGAGCGGGTCGATGAAGACCGATTTGAAATCAAACAGCGCGGCAAATAACGCCAGTCCGAGGACGATCTCGCCGACGTAAAAAGGCGGAAATCCGAGGACGGCAAATGAGCGATTGAAGATCAGATACCCGGCGAGCAGCAAGACGAACGCGATTGCGGCAAGGCGCTGTAGGACGCGCGCGACGGTCAGTGGCTCGGCTTCGTTTTTTTCGCTCGGCGGTTGGGGATTCATGCGGCTGACACACTCTCGACTGGACGACACTGTGTTTTCGATCTACATTTCTTATCCTATGACAAACGACCGCATCGTCCTGATCGTTTTCCTGACTTTCTTTGTGATCGAATTTATTTTCGAACGCGTGCTGGCCGCGCTAAATGCTCGGCACGTGGAAGCTCACGCGGCTGCCGTGCCTGCGGCGTTGGCCGGAATCGTGGATGACGCGACGTACCGGAAGAGCGTGGAGTACACGCTGGCTCGCGCGCGGTTCGGGCATGTTGCGGCGATTGAAGGGGCGGCGCTGTCGCTGGTGTTTTTATTCAGCGGACTGCTGCCGTGGCTGAGCGGGCTTGCGTCGCAGAATATCGCAAATCCGTATCTCAGCGGCGTGGCGTTTCTATTTGCGTTCGGATTGGTCGGGGCGGTTCTGGGGACTCCGTTGGATCTGTACAACACGTTTGCAATCGAAGCGCAATATGGGTTCAACAAAACGACGCTGAAAATGTGGATCGTGGACCGGATCAAGGGTGGTGTGTTGGGACTCGTGGTGGGCGGGCCGTTCATCATGGTGCTGCTGTGGCTGACGCTTCACACAGGCGACTATTGGTGGTTGTGGGCGGCGGCGTTCATGATCGGTTTTCAGTTTCTGATGATGATTCTGTATCCCATGCTGATCGCGCCACTGTTTAATAAATTCAAGCCGCTCGAAGAGGGCGAACTTCGCCGCGTGTTAAACGATCTTGCGCAGCGTTGCCAGTTTGGGACGAGCGGGATATTTGTGATGGACGGATCGACGCGATCGGCGCATTCGAACGCGTACTTCACGGGGATGGGCGGGGCGCGACGGATCGTTTTGTACGATACGCTCGTGGAACAACTTTCGGCCGCCGAACTCGCCGCAGTTCTCGCGCACGAGATTGGCCATTACAAATTAAAGCACATTCCGAAGGGCCTGTTTTTAGGTTGCGCAATGACGCTGGGCGGATTTTACGGGCTGAGTTTGATTCTGCATTGGCCACCGATTTACGCCGCGTTTGGCGGAGCGCATTGGCCTGTCGAATCGCACACGCCACTGGGCGTTGCACAAGGGTTTGCGATCTGTTCATTGATCGCGGGGCCGCTCTCGTTTTGGAGCGGTCCGTTTTTCAACGCGCTGTCACGCAAGCACGAGTACGAAGCGGATGCGTATGCGAAAGCACATACGGATGGCAAATCGATGAGCGGGGCGCTGTTGAAACTATCGGAGAAAAACTTGAGCAATTTGACGCCGCATCCGCTGTTCAGCGCCTACCACTACTCGCATCCGGCCTTGATCGAGCGGTTGGCGGCGATCAAAAAATAGTTACTACAGCGCTCGCTTGAGGGCCAGCAAACGTTGTGATTCTTTCAACAGGAATTCGGCGTTGGTGAAGGGTTCATATCCGATGTCCTGCCAGACAATCATGCCGTCTTTGTCGAGAAGAAACGTGCCGTGCAGCGGCATGTTTTCGAAATCGTCGAACGCGCGAAAGGCCTTGAAGACTGTCTTGCTGGGGTCCGCAAGGATCGGAAACGGAAAACCTTTTTCGAGCTTCGATTTCAGCATCGTCAGGCCGACGTTTTCGACGGGATCGGTGCCGATGGCCATGATCGAAATGCCGGCCTGGTTGAAGCGTTCGTTCATCGGCTCGAACGTGTTCAACTGCTCGATGCAATGCTTGCAACCGTGCCCGAGATAGAACATCAGGAGCATCGGGCGGCCATGATACTGGCTGGGGCTGTACATCGCGCCGTTGGAACCGGGCAGTGAAAATTCCGGAGCGAGGGATGGCTTCCACAGGAACGGTCCGAGGGAGTCGAGCGTCGGGCGAATGCCGACGTCTTTGGCGATGGGCGGTTCGACGCGCCAGTCGTCTGGCAGTCCCAGCGCTTGGGCGATGGGTTTCAGGCGCTGGAACATCGGCACATCGAGATCCATTTTGCCTTCGAGATCGCGGAGCGTTTTAAACGTCGTCTTGGCTTCGTCTTGCTTGTCGCTGCGCCACAAAACGTCGGCGAGAATGGCAAGTGGCGCAACCTGATTGACGCCTTCTTTGACGAATTGGCGCGCAAGTTTTTCGGCTTCTACTTTATCGCCGGCTTCGAGCCGCATGTGGATTTTCAATTCGCGAGGAAGAGCGTCGAGCTTGGCAAAACCGGCGAGCGTCTCCTTGAATTTTCCGTCGGTGAATGCACGGACCACATTCAATTCGTCAATGCGTTTGGCGACTTTCGACAGCACATCGTTTCCCGCGTGTTGAGCTTCGTCGCGGGCCTTGCTGATGTCGGCTGCATTCTTCTTTTCGCGCGCGGCTTTCAATTCCGCTTCCGCTGATGCGGCGCAGCGTTCTTCGCTTAGCTTACGATACGTCTCCGAAATCTGATTTACGATCGCGTCGCCAGCGCTGAAATCTTTTTTGAAAAAGTATGCACGCGCCATCGTCGTTTGGATGCGTGTTTGTTCGGCAGGCTCGGAGTACGGATCAAGATGTCCGGATTTTTCTTCGGAGAGAAGCGTGTCCCACAATTCGAAGCGCACCGGGATTTCGAAAAGGCGTTCTCGCGCCAATTTCGCACTGGCGTTTCCGACATTGTAACCGGGCTGTGCTTTCTCCAGCGCGAGGTTGTTGTACTTCGGATGGCGCGGCATTTCGGCAAGGTTTTCGGCAATTTGCATGGCGGGATGAACGCGGCCAATCAGGCACAGATTGCTCGAGAGCCAGCTTGAATTGTGAGCGTAATTGTGAATCAGATCCGGCATGACGCCATCGTGCATCATGTGGAAATGATCGACGCGATTGGAGGCTTCCTGCTGCCAGACGGCGTCGCGGTAGCGTTTGACGGGCGTGTACGTGTGGCCGCCGGGCATGTGCCAAAGGTGGGCGATTCCGGGGCCGGATTGGCCGCAGAAGGCGGCGGAGTCCAACGATCGGCGGGCGTCG
>JANXLS010001090.1 GCA_025355035.1 Planctomycetota bacterium
AAAATGGGGCCCGTGTGTACTAAAGCCTATGATAAAAAAAAATAAGCTAAACTTCTTTTGGATCGTTCGCGTGATCAATTGGCGGGAGCTATGGCACTCAAGCGACAGGAAATTGCGGACGAACTCGCCAAAGCGTCGGCGGCTTATGGGACAGAACGTGGAAAACTCGACACTCTGATTGCACATCAGGGGCGCCATGCGGCACTGACGTTCGAGATTGAAAGTGCAAAACGTGGCATGGATCAAGTCACCGACCGAATGCACGAAATCGGCTTGCAGAAGATAAACAATAGCAAAGTTGTGAAATGGGAGGAAGCCGAAGAAAATCCGAATCCGGTGCCTTTTAAACCCAATTGGCGGCAAAACATCATGTTTGGCGTCATTCTCAGTTTTGTTCTGGCAGGTGCGCTCGTCGCCGGATTGGAGCAAATTGACGATACGGTTCGAACTCCGCGCGATATCGAACAACGAATTGGGGCCGTGGTGTTGGGTGCCGTGCCAGCATGTGGACGCAAGAGCATGGATCGCGATGGATATTTCCTGGCAAAACGTCAAACTTCATCGATTGCGGTAGACTGCATGAGAGGTATTCACATCGGATTGGAAGTGGGTCGCAAAGGGGCGGTTCAAAATGGAGCGTTGGTCATCACCGTGACGAGTGCGGTGCCGGAGGACGGCAAGAGTTTCATCACGTCCAATCTCGGAATCCTTTTTGCAAGTCTCGGTCGTCGAGTTTTAGTGGTCGATGCGGATTTGCGAAAAGCGTCTTTGTCAAAAGCGTTTGATGCAGGTGATCGAAATGGCTTTTTCGAAATCCTGACGAGCCAGAAATGGACGAAGGAATTCGCGATCATTGAAACTAAATCGGGTTACAGTCTGCTCTCGGCCGGACGTACAAAAAATTCAGTTTCGGAGTCATTGCATCCCGAAAGTGTCAGTAACATGCTTGAGTTGATGCGCAAGGATTTCGACGTGATCATTTTCGATACGCCTCCCGTTCTTGCCCTGCCGGATGCATGCGTGTTGGGGCAGATGTCGGACATAACGGTTCTCGTTACGCGCAGTCGCCATACGCAAATGGCTCAGATCGAACGAGCGGCGGCTTCATTATTTACAGCAAAAGTCAAGGAACTGTCGTTTGTCGTTAATGGGCTCGACGCCGCAGACGCTGCAACTGACACCTATGGCAGCGGTTACGGCTACGGTTATGGAAATGGATACGGTCACGGCTACGGCTATGGGCGTGAGGATAGCGGTGGTAAACATAAGAAATTGCCGAAACCGCCAAACGTCGGTGGAATGACAGATCCGAACGAAGACGATGAAGACGACCAAAATTGAAAACATCCGCGTTTGGAAAAATACGACAATGCCAATGGATAGTTCGAATGAACGTTGGGCGACCGATGGGCTTGTGTCGGCGTTATTTTATTAAATGAACGGTGCTTGGAAATATGTCAAAAGCGAGTGAATGCGAGCGGATTGACGCGGTTCAATTTTCACTGCCGCACGTTAAGAACTGGACGGTTGCCTGGACCAAACCGCGATGTGAACGCGGCTTGGAAGAGTATTTTTCTCGCAAACAAATCGCCTGTTTTCTGCCGCTCGTGTCGAAGAGGCAGGTCTATAAATCGGGCGTCA
>JANXLS010001117.1 GCA_025355035.1 Planctomycetota bacterium
GGGGACGCGGAGCGGTTCATTTAATGTCGGACCTGGGCAAACGATCACGAGCATTACGAATGTGGGGGGACTGTTCGATGTGTTGAATACGAGTGTGATCACGGGCAACATAACGGTGAATGTGACGGGCGACTGTACGGCCGAAACCGGAGCGATTGCGTTGAATGCGCTGAACACGGGGCCCGGTTTTCCCGGACCTACCTACTCGTTGACGATTCAATCTGACAGCGCGACGATGCGGACGATTTCCGGCAGCGGCGCGGGCGGGTTGATTCGTTTGAGCGGCGTGCAGAATGTTTTTCTTGATGGGCGCAATGCGGGGCTTGGCCGGTTCTTGACGATTCGAAACACGAACACCGGGGGAGCGTCGATTCAGTTCATTAATGACGCGTCGAACAATACGGTTCGAAACTGCGTGATCGAAGGTGTGTCAAACGGCGGGACGGTGGGCATCGTTTCGTTTAGCACAGGCGTGAGCACGGGCAATGACAACAACACGATTCGGGAGAATCAAATCCGCGACCGCAGTGACGCGAGTGGCGTTCCGGTGACGTTGGTGGCATCGAGCGGGACGTCGGACACGGTGGCCAATAGCAACAATACGATCTTGAACAACGACATGTTCAACTTCACGGCGTTTGGGATAAATATCCAATCGCCGGGAAGCGAGTTTTGGACGATTTCAGGAAATACGATTTATCAAACCGCCGCGCGAGCGACTGGACTCGTGGGTATTAATTTCAATGGTCTGGGCACAAACACGATCAGCGGCAACACGGTGCGCGATCTGACGACGGCCAACAGCGTCGTGGGCATATCTCTGTCCACTGTCGCGGGCAATACGACCATATCAGGCAACCGCCTGTTGAATTTGGGCAACCAGGCGGGCAGCACGATCCTGCGCGCGATCACGGTCAATCCGCTTTCGGGTTATAGCGCAACCGTGGTGAATAACATGGTGACGCTGAGTTCCGTCGGAGCGACGGCGCAGGAAATGAAGGGCATCTATGACATTGGGCAGTCTGGCAGCACGGTTGTTGTCGCTTATAATTCCGTACTCATTAGCGGCACGGGCTCTGCGGGGCAGGACACGTGGGCGTTCAGCACCATCGGCAGTGCCAACACCACGGTGAAAGACAATATTTTTCTGAATCTGCGCACGGGCGGCAGCAATCATTTCGCAGCCAATCACGCGGCGGCGAGCATCGGTACGCTGACTGCGGATTACAACGTTTATTCCGGCACCGGGCTGACCACCGCCGCGAATTTGTTTGACTCCAGCAGCAGTCTCAATCCCACGGGCACGGCGATCAGTTTTGCTCAATGGCAGACGAACGTTTCGGGTGATGCGCATTCGAGTGCGGGCAATCCGGGCGGGAATTATACGAGCGCGATGTTTGTCGATGCGTTGAATACCGATTTACATATCGTCGCTGGCGGAAATCCGTTGGTGAACAATGCGGGAACGCCGATTGCCGGGATTACGACGGATTTTGATGGGCAGACGCGCGGGCTGATTTCGCCGACCGTTGGCGCGGATCAATTGACGGCGACGATTTCGAGTTTGTCGAATTTGGCGGTCAGCGTTGGGACGCTCAATCCTGTCTTTGCCTCTGGAACAACCAGTTATACCGTGACTGTTCCGAACGGTACGGCAAGTGAAACGGTGACACCGACGACGACCGATTCAGGCGCGACGGCACAGGTCAACGGAGCGAGCGCGGCGACGCCAGTGACGCTGGTTGCAGGGCCGAACACAATTAACATTGTGGTAACGGCTCAGGACGGGACGACGCAGACGACGTACACAATTGTGGTCACTTCGCCGACGGTGACGACGACGGCCGCGACGGCTGTGGTGGCTCGAAGCGCTACGTTAAACGGGACGATTAATGCGGACGGCGGCAGCGTGGCGGTGACGTTTGATTATGGTACGACGAACGCCTATGGAACGAACGTGGCTGGGACGCCGACGCCGGTGACGGGATCGAGCACGACGGCGGTCAGTGCGGGGATCAACGGATTGACGCCGAACACGACGTACCATTTCCGTGTGAATGGCGGGAGCACGAACGGGACGGATAAGGCGTTCACGACGTTGCCGAGTCCGTCGGTCTTCACGGCTCAGAGCCCAGGGACGACTGCGGATATTAATGTGGCGTATGTGAGTTATCAATTTGTAACGGACGCTCCAGGGGCGACGTTTGCTCTTGCGCCGACGAGTGGCGCGTTGCCAAACGGAATGACACTGAGCGCGGCGGGGTTGCTCGCGGGAACGCCGACGCAGACCGGATCGTTTGCGAACGTCATCGTGCGGGCGACCGAGGCGAACACGCTGGATTCGACGCCGTTCCAAATTACTGTTGCACCCTCGCCGACCCTTCCCGCGCCCGGATCGATCGCTCAGGCTACAGTTGGAAAGACATACATGCAGAGCATCACGGTGAGCGGAGGGACGGCTCCGTATGTCACGACATTGAATTCGACGTACAACGACGGGGGGACGTTTCTCAGCGCGCCGACAGTCAATTCGGCGACGGGGAATGTGACGTTTAACAGCTCGGCGACAACCCCTGGAACGGCGACGTTTACGGTTAAAGTGACGGACACGTATGGAGCGTCTGTGACGCAGGCATATTCGGTGGTTGTCAATCCGGTGCCGACACTGCCGGCGACGAACACAAACGCGCAAGCGACGGCCGGGCAGACTTATACTCAGAGCATTACGGTGAGTGGCGGGACGGCTCCGTTTGTGACGTCGTTGAATGCTACGTATGCGGCTGGGGGAACGGGGCTGGCGGCGCCGACGATTAATTCGGCGACAGGGAACGCGACGTTTAACAGCGCACCGACGGCGGCGGGGACGGCGACATTTACGCTGACGGTGACGGACAACAATGGAGCGACGGTGTCGCAGGCGTATTCGGTGGTTGTCAATCCGGTGCCGACACTGCCGGCGACGATCTCGCAGGCAACCGTTGGGCGGACGTATGCGCAGAGCATTACGGTGAGCGGCGGAACGGCTCCGTTTGTGACGTCTCTTAACGGTACGTATG
>JANXLS010000233.1 GCA_025355035.1 Planctomycetota bacterium
CGCTTCCACACTGCTCCGGCTCGCTGCAAGATCGGCATTCTGCTCGATGGCACGCTTTTCGAAATCAGCCAATTCCATTTCAGCGCCGGGGATGTCCGGCAAGCGCTGCCCGATTTTCCAAACGCCGGCGTCCGCGCCCCAAAGCCCCATGAGTTCATTGAGTCGCTCCCTGGCCTCAATGATCGCGGCTTCCGCCTGGCCAAGATCAAGTCGCGCCTGATCGTTTTGATCCCGCTCCCGGCTCAAATCCAGTTTGGTTATGTTGCCAGCGGCCCGAAGCTTCTCAGCTGTAGCGGCTGACGCATCCGTCGCGGCGACGACGGATTTCCGCATCTCCAGCATCTGCTCGGCAGCTTGCGCTTCGTAAAACGCGCGCTTCGTCTGTCCAGCCAAACGCAAGACACTCGCCGCGACTCGCGCCTTGGTGGCCTCAAATTGCGCCGCTGCCACCTTTTTTCTCAACGGAATTAGGATTAGTTCCAGGACGCGTTGCGTGAGATCCAGCGAGACAGTCGTTGCGGGACCACTTGCCAATGGAGGTCGAATGGTCGCGCTGAGACGCGGGTTTTGCAAGCGTCCAGCTTGGGCAAGATCAGCCTGAGCAATGCCGATGTCTTCGAACTCCGCTTGCAGCCCGTGATTGTTGAGCAACGCAATCTGCACTGCGTCATCAGCAGTCAATTCCTTCGACAGCAAACCCTGGATCGAATCAGGGCTGGACACGCAGCCGCCGCTGTTCAAGCGCACCTCTTTATTCAGGCGCTGAGAAACACTTGACTGAACATCGGCGAAAGCCGCATCCGTTGAAAGATGCTGGCAACCCGTCGCACCGACTAGAAAAGAAGCTGCGACTGCGGCTCTTAAATGCATTGAGCTCATTTTTTCGGGTGCTCCTCATGCTCGGGCTTCTTTTCCTGGCTGGGCATCCCATTCTTTTCCGAGTCGCCCATCTTTTTCATGTCATGGCCAACGTGGTCTGGAGCAGCTGCACCCGGCGCGGTCTCTTTTTTCGCGGGCTGCGATACCTGATACGGATCAGCCTTTGAGTAAGTGACTTTCAATGTTTCCGACGCTTGGGGCGTTGGCGTTTGTGCGGTCCCGGGATCAGCGGCTCCGGTGTTCGTTCCAACTCCAGTGAGATTCTCGTCATGATCGCAACCGCTCAATGTTATGATCAAAATCAAAGCAATCAGATATTTCAACGGCCCCTCCTGTTACGCAGGTGTTTTCCGCTACCGCAAAGCACAACGTAATCCCTTTAATTGATTCTACTTCGTGCGGATGAGAAACGCTACTCGGTATGCTCTCCGCTCCCCAAAAAGCGATACAGTGAGGAGATCGATATTTCCAACTGCTGCGCTGCTACTTTTTTATCCTGATTGCAGCCGGCCATAATATGGCGCACATGAGCCTGTTCGAACGCGCCCACCGCCTCCTTTAAGCTTTTCGCATCCCCCGACTCGCTGCTGTGTAATGATTCGCGAGGCGCGACGTCAGCAATTAACAGCAACGGTTCGGTTCCCAAGATCACGGCTCGTTCGATGACATTTTGAAGTTCGCGGATATTGCCGCGCCAGGGTGCTGCCATCAGCGCGTTCATGGCGGCGGGGTCAATGCCGGCGAATTGGCGATTGAGGTCGCGATTGAGCTTTTTAACGAAAAAGTTGGCGAGCGCGGGAATATCACCTCGGCGTGTGCGCAATGGCGGTGCATTTATTTCGATGACCGCCAGCCTGAAATAAAGGTCTTCCCGAAACGTTTTATTCTGCGTTTCCTGTTTTAGATCGCGGTTTGTCGCGGCCACAATCCGACCTTCGAACGGAATATACTTGCTCGACCCCACGGGATGAACCTTTTTATCTTCCAGTACCCGCAGAAGCTTGGCTTGCAGCGATACCGGAAGTTCCCCAATCTCGTCCAGGAAAAGCGTTCCCTTGCGCGCCGACCGAAACAACCCTTCGCTGTCATTGACCGCACCCGTAAAAGCACCTTTTTGATGCCCGAACAATTCGGATTCGAGGAGCATTTCGGGGATGGCGGCGCAATTCACAGGCACGAATGGCTCGGATTTTGTCGCGCCCAAACTGTGAATGGCGCGCGCGATCAACTCCTTGCCCGTTCCCGATTCACCAGTGATCAGCACCGATGATCGCGTTGGGCCGACCTTGCGAATGACCTCGCGGATTTTCTCCAGGACAGGGCTTGTGCCGACCATCTCAAGCGGCCCAAGTTTGCGGTCCAGGTCCCAGCGCAGCATTTTGTTCTCAACACGCAACTCAGCACTTTCAAGCGCGCGGGCGACCTTTGACAATAGTTCATGAAACGATAGCGGCTTCATTAGGTAGTCGGACGCTCCCGCGCGCATGGCTTCTACCGCAGTTTCCACCGCGCCCATGGCAGTCATGATGACAAACGGCACGTCGGCACTTGTACTGCGGCAGGAGCGTAGCAATTCAATTCCGTTCATCTTTGGCATATGCAGGTCGGATAGGACAAGGTTAATAGAATTCTGAGAGAACAATTGCA
>JANXLS010001156.1 GCA_025355035.1 Planctomycetota bacterium
CTTGTAGATCACACCCAGCTTATGCCACGCGTTGAACGATTTGTTCGGATCGATGCTCGTCGATTTCTGAAAGAATTGCTTCGCCGCCTCAAGATCCTTCTTCTCTTCGTACGCAAGCGTTCCAAGAACGTTGATTGCATCCACACACTTTTCGTCTTTTACGAGCGCTTTTTCCGCCAGTGATCGCGCGATGGGATAACGGCGCTGCATCAAATTGTAAATCGCCAGATTCGCGATGTCCTGAGCCGTCGCGTTTTCGTCGCGCGCCACTAATTCTTGCTTCACGAGATCCGCCTGATTGAACGACGGGCGCAACCGCACATCTTTGAACGACTGCTTCACAAATTCGTGCTGACCCTTGTTCAATTCCTGAAGCGTGGCGCCCGTCGCTTCCTGCAATGCTTCCTCAAGCTTCTTGCCCTTCGCGAAAAGTTTGATCGCCTTGACGTGCGCATCGAAGCCGTATTTTTGATCGATGTACTCGATCACGTAGCGGCCGTGAACATACGCCATCAGCATGTTACCGCGGAAATATTCGTTCATCTTATTGATGTCTTTAATGCCGTCATGCGCAATCGCATCGATCATCATTCGATCCGATTGCAACCGACTGTCGTCTTCCAGATACGTCGAGAAGGCTTCCGTGTACCAGCGCGGAACGCGGAAGTCCGACATTTGCAGCACCATCACGTGCCCAAATTCATGCTCCAAAACCTTGCGCCAATTGAACGGTGGATGCGCTTCCTTGCGCCCTTCCTGCGGCGAAACAACCGTACAGAGTTTTCCGAAACACACGCCCAGCGCCCCTAGATTCGGTAGTCCCACCGTGCGCGCGGCTTGATCCTGAAAGTCGTAGCACAATTCGATTGTCAGCGGTTCTTCCGGCGTGAAGTTGAATTTCTTCGATTGCGATTCGTACGCACTCTCAGCCCATTCCTCCAAATACGGGCGGACGATGTTCGCTTCCTTCCCATAGAATTTCAGCGTGAAATGCTTCGTCTTCGATTCAGCGTACTTCGGTTTCACGCCCTGCTCTTTGTCGCCGATCATCCGGTCGAGCGACTTGATCATGTTCAACGCCCAAACGTTGAAGCCATTTTTCTTGAACGCTTTGAGCAGCAGTTCTTTCCCTCTTTCTTCCCCCGCCGCTCCCTGGCGGGACGTGTTCATGCCCAATCCGTAGTATCCGCGCCAATACTCGGGATCGAGTTTGATCGCCGTTTCGTAATAGCCGGCGGCCGTGTTGAAACCGCGCTTGTTCTCCATCATCTCGCCGATGTCGCAGTAAAAATCCGGACAAACAGGCTTGATCGTTTTCGCGCGCTTTTCGACCTCCGCGAACTTCTCGTTCTGATTCGTCTGGATGAAATACAACGCCAGCATCGCCAGTCCGCGCGAGTGATTCGGATTCGTCGACAGCGCGGCATCGATATGCTTCTTCGCATCGTCGTAACGCTCTTCTTCCAAATCCACTTGCGCCGTCAAAAGTAACGCGTCGATGTGACTGGGATTGACATCCAGCGCCTCTTTTAAAAGCTTCTCGACAGCATCCAGTTTGTGCTGACTGTGAAAAACGACCGCCGCCTGTCCCGCTAAACCATCCGCCGATTTCGCGCGAATTTTCAACAGATGCGCGTAAGCATCGTTCGCGGCCCCCCAGTCGTACGCGGACAGCGCCAGCCGCGCCGACCAGATCCAAATCTCCGGCTGACGCAACCCGCGTTTTTCCGTCAATTCCTGTGCGACCATGAAACCGTTTTCAAACGATTCCTTCACGTTGCGGCTCTGAAATCCCAAGCCAATGTACGCCAACTCCAACGGATCTTTCACGTCGTCGCCACTGAAGTATTTACTGTTCTTGTTATTCAATTCGAAGAAGTGGGTCGCTGTGTCCTTCAGCGTTTTTTCTTCGCCCAATTCGCGCAGAACAAGCGTTCGCAGCGCCCACGCACGTTCGTTGTCCGGATGATCGCCGATGACGCGATCGAACGTCGCCCGCGATTCCGCATAGCGACCGGTTTCGAGGTCCAGTTCCGCATGAAGTAGCAGAACGTCCGCATCCGCTTTTTTCGGATCGGCTTTTCCATCCGCATCGTCGCCAATGAGCGTATTGACAACCTCGCGCGCTTCTTTCAATTTCCCAACCATCCGCAACGCATCGACCAGCGCGAACCCCGCCTCGCGCTTATGCGCGTCAGCCGTTTTCGCCTCCGAAAATTCCTTCGTCAACAGCGCAACCGCTTCCGCATACCGCCCGGCAGCAATATTCTCCTGCCCCCATTTAACCCCATCCTCCGCCGCTTCCCCAGCGCGGGCCGTATGAACAGATAGAAGGGAGAAAACGAGAAGCAGAGTGAAGTGGCGAATCATTCGGATCATATCGCAATCCTCAAGGCGGGTTCATTGGACGTACACCTAAAGCATTGCGTTAAGTAACTGCGAAGCAACTATAAAACGAAGAGTGATATGCGCTGGGTGTGTGTCATTTTACGCGAGCTGTCTTTTGTTCAACTCCGAAGGAGTTGTGTCAGGTCGCGCGGTGATCGCCCACTTTTTTCTTCGCACCTTCGCGTTAAAACACCCTCTCAAGGCAGCACGTTGATCGACCCATCAATCTCATGCCCAACCTTCGCCCCATCTGCAAACGTGTATTTGCATTTAACAACAAGATTCGTCGTCAACTTCATCCCATCCACCTTCAGCTCCAACGTCTTCCCATCCGGCAACAATTTCGCCGCTTTGATCTCCAACGGTTCGCGCCCTTTTTTGGCCGGATTGTTCACCCAATATTCCGCCGAACCATATTCTTTCGTCGCGACAACATTGAACATCTCCGCGCTCGCATTCCCAACATCGCTGGCACTCTCCGCCGTCAGTTTGTCCGAGAAAACAATCCGCACTCCGCCCTTGATCAATTGAAATTCAACCGGCATATTCGCCGCTTTGCCCGTGTAGCGAACGCGCTGAAAGCAACTGTCCTTCGCCGCGGCCGTGCCCCAACCTTTCAGTCCGCAGACATAAAGCTGCCCATCCTTCGGCGAAAATCGCGCACGCATCGCTCCGCTTAAAAACGCAACGTTTTGAAAACGAACCGCCGCCGCCTGCTGAATCTTTCCATCCACCCGATCCAGCATAATGTGGAACAGATTGCACATGCCATACGACGTCATCGCCATCTGCCCCTTCGCAGGCCCCCACGCGTCGCTGCTCTCCCAAACCGGCGTCGCAGACGACTTGTCGATGGTGTACGGAAACCACAACAGCGACGGTGCGCGGGGAGGGGGTTGTTCTTTCGAGTTCGGATTCACCATCCCATAAAATCCGCCCTTTTGAATCAAACTCAACGGACACTCCGGCATCCAATTCCCCTGATTGTCCGTCGTGAAAATATCGCCGTCCGGCGAAATGCACAGTCCATTCGATTCGCGAAACCCACTGGCGATGTTCTCGATCTTCGAACCATCGTACGCCACTTTCACAAGGCACCCGCTCTGCGCCGAATAGCGCTCAAAATCCTGCCGACCTGCCAACGCCGGCGCGCCTTTTTGAAAATAGAAATTTCCCTGCGCATCGGTTTCCAGGCAATTCGCGAACTCATGATAGTTCGACGTCACAGCACAATCCGAATTGAAATTTTCATAAAAATCCGCTTCGCCATCGTGATTGAGATCGTGCAGCTTGATGATCTGCCCGTGTGCGAGGACAACGATTTCGTCGTGAACAATCCGCAAACCCAGCGGCTGAAAAAGCCCCGTCGCAAAGCGCTTCCAAACGAGCTTGTCCAGCTTCGCATCAATCCCCGAAACGATCCACACGTCGCCGCTCCACGTCGTCAGCGCCGCGCGTCCGTCCGAGAAGAAATCCAGCGCCCCAAACCGCAGCCACGAATGCCACGGGTTGTCATCCGGAGCCGTCAGCGTATCGACGACATACGCGCTCTCGTCCTTCGCTACGACGCCCTTCGTTTCCACTTGCGCTTCCCAATGCAACGGCCCGCCATGCGTGAGCGGCTCAAGCTGTTCAACCGCACTCTTCTGCGCCACCGCAAGTTTGACCGCGTCTGTATCGTTCGAAAATCGAGCCATGCAAATCTTCAGCGCAATCGGTTTCGCGTGAGCCGGAATCCGAAGACTCACGCGCTCATCCGCCCCCCACGCTACGCCCGAAACATCGCCTGCACACGTCGCTGCAAGAACGTGATCGCCGATCGCGATCGAATAAACCCCGTCGCGCTTCACAACCTTCCCAAATGCTTTGTCGTCAGCGATACTAAGACTCAAGGCGTTCGTCGATGCACTCAAATTCAGCGTGCGCGAAAAATACGACGTGCCATCCGCAGCCGTCTCATATCCCGGCAAGTCAAGAATCGAACAGTCGCCCACGCTGTAGCTGAAAATCACTTTGTCGCCGTGCACATACTGGCCGCGATACTTCCACCATTCTTTCGGCAAAGGCCCTTCCGCCACTGAGCGCGGGTCCGCAAACGCCCCGTTCGCCCCAGCCCATCCCGGCGTGGCCCGCGTCGAAAACTGAACGTCACCTTTCACATTTGGCCCACGCGCAATCTTCCACCCGCCGATGAACGGCAGCCCGTGAAAGTCCGTGTAATCCCCGGTCCAAGCCGCCGAAATCCGCAGCAATTCCGTATCAAAAACAACATGCGCCTGAGGCTCTTTCGAAACCCGAACCGCCACCCCCTTCAGCGCAAAATTATCCTTCCCTTCACCCCACGTCGCCGTCAAAAACGGCCCATAATCCATCACTTCGCAACGCGGTTTCGGCTTGCCCGGAACGTCAGCCGCATTGCAAACGCGGGGCAGTAGAAATGCTAGTACGACGAGCGAAAGTAAAATGCGCATGAATTGTTTTCTAGGGTTGGGATGCAGCTAATTGGATACACGAAGGCCCGCGACCCCGGCTGAAATGCTTCATTCTCGATTGAGCTTGTCGGTCATCACACACGCTTCACATACCTGCGTCATCGTCAATCTCCAAAACGTTCCGGAAGAAATCTACCACACTGTCGCCCGGCTTTCTATTCCCCTCTTCTTCAAGCCTTTGTGCCAGCGTGTCTTTGTGTTTAAAAAGAGTGGCGTTAAGTCTAGAGCGTTTTTTAAATGGATGGAGACAAAGATGCGCCGTGCCGGGCAAGCGGGACGAGGAAGACGAGCGAAACGTATTTGGAGACTACGTTAAGCGAGTCTGACGACGTACCGCGCAGCCCGCCGCAAGCAGATTTGTCTCCATACATTTGAAAACCGCTCTAAGGAGTGTCCTTCTCAAAAAACCTGACATGCTGCCACGGCAGTTTGTCAAATTGTTCGACAAGCTTGAACCCGTTCGCCGGAATTTCCTTGAGAAGCTGTTCCTTGCTCATCCGGTGCAGCTTCTTGATCGGCACTTTCGGATCTTCCGCGCGGAACTCTACCAGCACCATCCGCCCGCCCGGCGCTAAACACTTGCGAATCGCCGCCAGCATCTCGACCGGATGATCGAATTCGTGATACACATCGACACACAACACCAGATCGACTTTCCCCGCAGGCAATTTCGGATCAACCAGCGTCCCCAGAATCGTCTCGATGTTCGTCTCTTTCGCCGCTTCAGCCCGTTTGTTAAGCAACTCGAGCATCTCCGGCTGAATGTCCACAGCCAGAACCTTCCCTGCCGGCATCACCAGCGGCGCAATCTTGTGCGTATAAAATCCGTTCCCGCACCCCATGTCGCACACAACCATACCCGGCTTGAAGTGCAGACACTTCATCAGCGTCGAACACTCCTCCTCCCTCTCCCGCGACTCCCGCACCAGCCACGGCGCCCCCGTGTAATGCATCGTCTGAGCAATCTCCCGCCCCAGGTAATGCGTGAGCGCGGGGGGCATCTTATCGTCTTCTTTCGGTTTGTCTTCGGCGGACAAAAAGAAATGGGTTGAAAACAAAATGCTCAGCGCGAGGAGGATTTTCATTCGATCTTATCTCACTATTGATCTGCGCGTTGCCAAAGCGACAGCGAGCGAAGCGAGTCGGCGCCGTTGCCCTCTCCTGTTGGGGAGAGGGTCGACGCGTGTACTCATGCGCGGGGTGAGGGGAAGGTGTCGCGTTAACTGTGCGCAGGTCACTCGCGTGGGTTGAACCCCCGAGCTACACCGTCACGCAAAAACGCGTCTTATTTTCAACTCAAATTTTAGCTCTGTGAAATACTATTGGAGCCAACATACTGTGCGTCACCGAAGCCGAGAATCGGAAAGAAAACAAACGGAAGCAACGCCAAACCGATTCCAAATCCATCACCCTTGCCGAACGCTTTCGCAACTCCAATGTTCACCAGAATCGACGCGACAAAATTCACACACGGAATAAAGAACAGGATCACATACCACATCGGTTTGCCCGAAATTTCCGTCAAAACGATGATATTATAAATCGGTACAATTGAGGCCCACCCCGGTTTACCCGCTTTCTCAAACGTTTTCCAAAAACCCGCGATGACCGCTATGAACAATGCGAGTTCCAGCGCTAAAATGATAAGCGCAAAGATTCCACCAACCAGATTACCAGCCGTGCTGTCTGCCAAAAGTGAGAGCATACGCTTCCTTTCAAAAAGTGTTCGGAAAAATGGGGTCAAGCGGAGGCGCAAGATTATGTGTCCGCGGCCATTTCGTCAAATTCATTTTTAAACTTTTCGCGAGTGCAACTCATCAATTCCCAAACAACATCGTCACCGGCATCGCCGTCTGAATCCACGCCCACACCCGCCGCAATTCCGGCAGCGTCATCTTCGTTCGCGATTTTCCGAACTTCTCAATGATCTTCGCATTGATTTTCCGCGGCTCTTTCCCCGTCTTGCGCGAATACTCCCGGACATGCTGTTCAATTTGGTCGCGCAGCTTGTCTTCTTCCTGGCTGGGCGTCAGTTGCACCGTCTGATGCGCTTTCAATTCCGTCGTGTGACTGTACCCGGCCAGCGCGATCGCCTTCTTCAATTGAATCGGCGTGACGCCAACGATCCCAGCCGTCCGGATTGCTTCCTCCAACGCATGACGTTCCTCATCGCTGATTAATTCGCTGGCGCGTTCACTGCTAACGCTCGACGCCATCGGCGTGATTTCAATCGGCTTCCCCGCGCCCGGCGATCCCGTCCCGGGGCGCTCCTTTTTCTGAGCGATGAAATTCTCGTCGTTCTTCGTGATGCGCCGGATGATCACCTTCATCAGCGGATCGTCTGGAAGAAAAACGCGCGCGCACTGCCCGTTCCACGGCCCCGCGCCGTGATCGTAGCGCGTCGCGCGCGCCAGCATCTGCTCGATCCACGGCTTCGATCGAATGTTCGTCAGACACGCGATGTGCGTGATCGGCTTGCAGTCCAACCCTTCATACGCCATCTGCACCGTCACGAGCGCATCGTACCGCTTCGATCCCAGCGACTTAAAGCGGTTGATCGCTTCCATCGCTTCCGGGCCTTCGTCCATCGTCGCGATGCCGCAGTCGATCCCCTTGAGTTTTAAATACTCCGCATACTGCTTCGCGAAATTCTGCCGCGCCGCTACGATCAACAATTTACTGCGCGGATTCTCGCGCTTGGTCTTCCGCCAGTCTTCAAGCGTTCGATCGATCAGCGCGTTGGCGAATTGCGTTGAGATCGCCGTCCACAGCGCCTCGTGGCTTTTCTTACCGGCCGATTCAAGACTCTTGACGCGCTGCTTCTCGCCGTTGCGATCGTACCATTCGGCAGCCGCATCGACGTGGTTGAACGTCAAACGGATGATCGCATGTTCGACCAGCGCATCGACGCGCGAATACTGAACAACAGCCATATCTGCCGTCGGCGTCACGTCAATCAAGTGCCCGAACTGCCCTTCTTCACTTCGCGCCTTATACGGAAGAAACGCAATCCGCCGGTCGTCATCGCGTTCGAGCGTACCCGACATGTACAGCGTCAGCACCGCGCGTTCGACCAACGGAGCAACTGCTTTCTCATACGCCGATCGCTCGGCGATGTGATGCGGTTCATCGAGCACGAGTATGTACTTGCGCTCCGAAAACTCCCGCAGATTCTCCTGACGTTCATCAACCGACAGTGCCGCGTACGTTGTGGCGAACCCTGCCAAACCGCGGCTCGGGTCCGGCTCATTGGTGCTCACTCGGATCGAATGTTTGTGAACCAGCATCCGCCGGAATTCCGGATCGGTGAAAGCTTGCTCAGCTTGTTCCTGGAGCGCAGTGCGCGGTACAACCCAACAGATACGATCGGCGATCACGCCGATTAATTCCGCCGCGAGAATAACCGGCAGCAAACTCTTCCCGCCTCCGGGTGTGACTTGAGCGACAATCGATTTATAATGAGCCTCGCCCTTTTTGATTTGGCGGGCAATATCTAAAATTTCCTTTTGATGTCTGCGAAGCATGTCAAACTCTTACTTGCAAAGCGGAAAAAGAAAAATGAATATCGTAAAACGTCAATAAAAAAACGACCCGAATACATCGGGTCGTTCTTGGAAACGGTTTGGAATGCTAACCGACTACGGATTCTTAGACTTGCCGGACTTGCCCTTCGTTGCTGTGTACAATTGGTTCTGCTGGACCGTGTAAAGTGACGAATTCAGGAGCATGAATACCGGCACGACACATGGTACCGCATTCGCATTGGAATTGGTCAAGCCTTCATCATCGAGGAGCGGCAATGCGTTTGGCAGCGCTGCATTTTCCGTCGTCGTCGATCGGAAATCTCCATTCTTGATCGTCAACGAAAAAGTCCCCAGAGCCTTGCCATCACTGCCGGGTTTGCCGAATTTGAATTTAACGGTGTCGCTGCCAATTTGTGATGACCCCTTCGAATCCAAGGCGCAGCGATGAATTACGCCGCCGATGTCAAAATAAACCAATTTACCGGATTGCGCAAAATTGGGCGGCATGACAACCGCTCCCGTCATCTTAAGCGAATCATTTCCAAACTGCGTGAAATCAAGACCGATCGAGAGTCTCACATTCTTGATGGTTGCTATCGTAAGCGACTTGATGCTCAGAGGTGTCGACGCGGCGTCATACGGATCGGAACCCGCGGCGATCTCAATTTCGTCAGGATATCCGTCTCCGTCCGAATCGAGCATCGTATTGCTGCCCCCCGAGATCGTGTTGGGAATAATCACAATCGTCAAATCCTGCTTATCCATGCCAACCCCATTCGTTCCAATTAACGAGAGTGCGAACGAGCCTGCCTTCGTCGGAGTACCCGTGAAATTCCCCGATCCCGGAAGGAAATTGATGCCGGGCGGCACTACCGATCCAGCACCCAACGAGTAATTGACCGGCGTTTGACCTGACGCCGTCGGCGTAAAGGAGAACGGCACCGAAATCAACGATTGAATGATGGCTGGGCTGTTGATCCCCGGCCGCGCCAATATCGTCAGCGTCGCCGTGCTCTGCGCACCCAATGTTGCGGA
>JANXLS010001157.1 GCA_025355035.1 Planctomycetota bacterium
CTGAAGGTTGTGCCCTTCGCCGCCCGATTCCGAGCACAGCATCACCGCCACACTCGACCTGAACGCGTCCACCGCCCGCGTTTTTTCCGCGATCGACTCTGCGCCTGAAAAAACCGCTAAGGAAATACCCGCGTCCGTCAACACCGTCCGCAGGCGCTCCAGCGTCGCGCGGAAATTGGCGAAGACAAGCGTCTTGTCGTTTTTGTTCTTTCGCAAAAGCTCGAGCAGCTTTTCTTCTTTGGCGGAGTTCTTCACGGCGCGCGCCAAATCCAGGACTCCGCGCGCGCGAACATCGTCTTCCGCGAGCCGTTCGAGCGCCGGGACCAGCGCCGCCGGATGGCTGCCGGCCGCCAGCAGTAGCGCGTTGAGCTGCATCCGCGACAACGGCGCGGCGTTCTGATTTCCGATCACGTTCGCCGCACTCGCGGAAGCCTCGAATAGATTCTCGGTTTCTCCCGCTTCCGGCGCGGACGCCGACGCGGCCGGTTGCAACGCCGGACAGCGCCAGCGCAGATAAGAATCGAGCAGATGATACAGACGTGTTTCTTCCGCGCCCGGCGCGACGACCAGCGTCTGTGCGTAACGCGCGGGCAGGTTGATGTTCACCAGCCCGCGCGTGTTGCGGATCATGACTTCGCTCAACAGCCCGCGCAGACGTTCGCGGTTGCGCGGGTCGCGGGGATTGCCCTTGCGGATATACTGCTTTTTGAAATCGCTTTCGGTCCGGAGATGTCCCGGCTCCAAAAGAGTCAGCAGGTTGTAAAGTTCCAGCAGATCGTTTTGCACAGGCGTCGCGGTCAGCAGAAACAGATGCCGGCGTTGCAGCGCGTTGACCAATTGCCAATTCCGCGTGGTGCGATTCTTGCAATGATGCGCTTCGTCAACGATCACCAGATCCCACGGAACAGCCGCAACGGCATCGAAATTCCGCCGGCTCTTGGCCGTGGAAATCGACGAGAGCACGCGCTCGTGTTCCGACCAAAACGCCGCGCCTTTTTTACCCTGAAGGCCACTTTCAGCCACATCGAATTCCAGTCCGAATTTACCCGCCAGTTCGTCGTGCCACTGCCCGACCAACCCGGCGGGAACGAGGATCAACACGCGCTTGACCAACCCGCGCAGCAGGTATTCGCGCAGCAGCAGCGACGCTTCGATGGTCTTGCCCAGGCCGACTTCATCCGCCAGCAGCACGCGGCCGTGAAAATGCCGCAGCACTTTTCGCACCGTCTCGATCTGATGCGGTAGCCGCTCCACGCCCTGCAGTCCCTCAAGGCAAAGCAGTTCTTCAAAGCCGCGCAGCAACCGCAGGCGCGCGAGCTCAAGTGGAAGGCGCAACCCCTCGCGATCCGACGTGGTTTGTCCACTGGGCAAAGCGCCCACGGACAAGGAGTACGGAATGCCGCCCTGCGTGCGCAGAGCAGAAGTCTGTGAGCGTTGAAATGCAGCAGTCAGCCAGCCCATCGCGGCGAGTTCTCCGGAGTGTACCGAAAGTATATCACGCAACGATGAAAACCAAATGCCACGCTCGGCGCCGCGGCGCGAAAAGGGTGCATAACCGGACTTGCGCTCAAAAAATGCCGATAACTGAATTGGGGGAGTCAGGAGTTTGGGATGTCGGCAGATTATGAAACGGGGAAGGTTGAGTTTCTGAAGCGGGCGGCGGCGGCGTATGATCGGATGATGAA
>JANXLS010001169.1 GCA_025355035.1 Planctomycetota bacterium
CTGGCCACGCTCAAGAGCATCGGCTTCAAAGGCTACACGTCGATCGAATACGAAACTGGAAACGTAAAGGAACTCGACGAAAACCTGCCGAAGTGTGTCGCCTTCTACGACAAAACGCTGACCGAATTGGCGAAGTAACAACAGAGTGCCGAGTGCGGTGCCGAGGAAAACAGACACGGCGCCGTTCACTCGGCATTCAAAACTGAATCCCCTCGGCATTAAACGCTTGTCACTCCGCCCTTGCTTCTGAACACCGGCACTCAGCACCCAGCACTCAGCATTCAGCACTTTTTTAAAGCCCCTTTATAGGAGAAACAAACTATGCCCGTACGTTACGGAATTATTGGCTGCGGCGCGATCGCCCAGCGACGGCACATCCCCGAGTGCGCAGCGAATCCGGCGTCAAAAGTGGCAGCCATCGCCGACCCCGTCAAAGAACGCGTCGACGCCATCGCCGCAAAATATGGCGCGAAGGCCTACACCGACTACAAAGACATGCTGAAGGATCCAAACGTCGACGCGGTCGTCGTCTGCGGTCCGAACACGCTGCACGCGTCCCAAAGCATTGAAGCGCTGAACGCAGGGAAGCATGTCTTGTGCGAAAAGCCCATGGCCACCACCCGCGCTGACGCCCAAGCCATGATCGACACGGCGAACAAGACGGGCAAGTATCTGATGATCGGCTTGAATCAGCGCCTGATGCCGCCGCATGTCCGGGCCAAGGAAATTCTCGCCAGCGGCAAACTCGGTAAAGTGCTGGCATTCCGCACTGCGTTCAAGCATCCGGGCCCAGAAGGTTGGGCAATCGAAGGCGCAAAGAGCTGGTTCTTCAAAAAAGGCCAGGCGTCGATGGGCGTCACCGGCGATTTGGGCGTTCACAAAGCGGACTTGCTGCGCTGGTTGCTCGGCCAGGAATTCACGGAAGTCGGCGGCTTCGTTTCGACGCTCGACAAGAAGGATCAGCACGGCGATTTGATCGACATCGACGACAACGCCTATCTCACGTTCAAGACAGCCGGCGGTGTGATCGGCAGCATGATTCTAAGTTGGACGAACTACGGCGCGGAAGAAAATTACACGGTCCTGTATTGTGAAAAAGGTGTGCTCTCGCTCGGCACCGATCCGGTCTACGGCGTCATCGTCAACTATCGCAACGGCGACAAGGAAATGCACAAGGTCGGCGAAATGTCAACGAATGAAAAGCAGGTCCCCAGCGGCGTGATTGATCTCTTCACCAAGAGCATCGAAAGCAAAACGCCGCCGGAAATCGACGGCATCGAAGGCTACCGCTCCCTTGACGCCATCCTCACAGCGATGGAAGCCGCAGTTGCCGGAAAAATCACAAAGATCGCTTAAATCAAGTTGAAGGTTAAATGTGGTTCAAAATGAAAACGCCAGCGTGAAGGACACGCTGGCGTTTGTGTTAAACTCGCGCACAGACTTGTTATTAGAGTCGTCCACTCAGAATTAAAATGAGCAAAATAATTACGACCAGACCCAACCCCCCAGTCGGACCATAACCCCAAGATCGACTGTGTCCCCATACAGGCAATACCCCCAAAACTGCAAGTATGAGTATGACAAGCAAAATAGTTCCCATCGCATCCTCCCTTTCAAAAAGTGTTCGAGTTCCAATTAACTACGAAGAGAAGTAAGCAAAAAATGTGCCATTGAACGCGTCGTTTTTAGGACAGAGAAATCCACTAGCCCAACACTCAACACTCAACAC
>JANXLS010001175.1 GCA_025355035.1 Planctomycetota bacterium
CATCAATGCTCCCTAAAGAGCCGAACGGATTTCGGCTCTACATTAACAACACCCTGCTAACTGCGAACGGTTTAATTTCCGGTCAGCTTTTTCAATTCGGCCCAGAATGCTTCGACGTTGGGCTTGGTGATTTTGCGCGCGGGGATGTCGACCAGGACGCCTTGTTTTGGGAGGACGCTGGTGTCGCCTTTGGCCAGTGCGGCGAGGATTCGCACGGATTCGTAGCCGTACATATAGGGGTTTTGGACGACGGTGCCGTAAACGTGGCCGTCGATGATGCCTTGGAGGGTGGCGGCGTTTTCGTCGAAGCCGACGATCTTGATTTTCCCGAGTTTGCCGGCGTCTTTGACGGCGGAAAGGCACTGCGGCGGGTTGTATTCGAAGAGGCCGACCATGCAGGCGAGGTCGGGGTATTTGGCGATGGCGTCCTGGGCCTGCGACAGGGCTTTGCCGGAGTCGAGCTGATCGGTGCGGGTGTCAAGGATGGTGTACTTCGCGTTCTTCAATTCCTGGCCGGGGGCGTCGTAACGCGACGGGTCGTTGCTTCGATCGAGCAGTTCATCGATGAAGCCTTGGCGGCGCTGCTTGGCGTTGAGCTGTTCGACGCGGCCGACGAAGATCATCAATTTGCCGCCTTCGGGCAGCGCTTCTTTACAGAGTTGTCCGCACATGCGGCCGGCGGAGTAGTTGTCCATGCCGATGTAGCAGAGGCGCTTGGAATTCGGCGCGTCGGAATCGTGCGTGATGAGCTTGGTTTTCGCTGCGGCTTCGTCGAGGATTTCGGTTTGATTGGCGGGATCGATGGGACTGATCGCGATGCCGGCGACGCCGCGCGTGAGCAGATTCTGGACCATGCTCTTTTGATCGCCGACGCCGTTGGTGGGCATTTGGACGTCCACGTTGACGTTGAAATCTTTAGCGCCGGCTTTGCAGCCTTTGTCGGCGATGTTCCAGAACGCTGCCACGCCGTTGGTGACGAAGGCTACGGTCGGCTTTGTGTCGCCGCTGGTGCCGCCGCCGCAACTTGTGAGGATGGAGACCAAGGCGGTTAGGAGGAGAAGTTTTTTAAGCATGTGAGCGAGTCCTTGTTGGGGGTGATTACGAACTATTTTGCAGTACGAACGAATTGCGTGCGAGATTTATTTGTCATTTGAGAGTTGTCATTTGATGTTTTTCATTGAACAGCAATCGCGCGAGCTGTTAAAAATGACAGATATCACATGCCAAATCACAAATGACAAATAGTCCTTTCTTTACCCAACGGTCATTCCGCCATTGACGGCCATGGATTGTCCGGTGACGAAGGCGGATTCGTCGCTGGCGAAATAAACGACGGCTGTGGCGACGTCTTTGGGGACGCCCCAGCGTTTTGCGGGGACGAGGCTGAGGTAGCCGTTTTTTTGGTCCTGAGGATCGTTCTCGTGGCGTTCGACGGGGATCCAACCGGGGGCGATCAGGTTGACGGTGATACCGAATTGGGCGAGTTCGGTGGACATGCTGCGCGTCCAACCTTCCTGGCCGCCTTTGGCCGCAACGTAGGCGCTGAAGTTCCCGACTCCGCGGCGAAAGACTTCGGAGCCAATGTTGACGATGCGGCCCCATTTCTGTTTCTTCATGTGCGGCAGGCAGGCACGCGTCAATAAGAAGGGGCTTTTGATGAAGAAATCGAGCATCGATTGGTAAAACGCCCAATCGTATTCTTCGATCGGTTTTTGCGGTTGGGCGGGCGTGGCGTTGGGGACGAGGATGTCGACGGGGCCGAGGTCGTTGGCGATCTTCGCGTACATCTGTTGGACTTGTTCGGGATCGGTGACGTCGCCGCGGACGAGGATCCCTTTGCAACCGGCGGCGGTGAAATCAGCGAACGATTGCTCGGCTCGCGCCGGATTGTTCGCGTAATTCAGAGCGACTTTTGCTCCGGCTTTGCCCAATTCTAACGCGATGGATTTGCCGAGACCGGTGGAGCTGCCTGTGACCCATGCGACGCGATTGTGGAGCGAAAACGGCATGTGAATCCCTCATTTGAGTTGGCTTGAATGGATTGGGGAGTATACACCGGGAACGGGATATTTGTCATTTGTCATTTGTCATTTGTTATTTGTCAATTATAGATGCGCGCTCGATATAAAACCTTTGCGTCTTTGCGAGAGACATCTTTTGGCAGGACTGAACGGTTACCTTGGTTGAATATGGTCTCAAACGCACCGACTCGAAAGCCACGGAACGTGACCGCCGATCGCCTCGCCCATGCGGTGGTGCGGTTTATGGTGGTGTTTGTGTTGAGTTTGCCGGCGGGGGTGGCGCACTGGTTTGGGAAATCGATTGGGCGGTTGATGTGGCGGATCAGTTCGAAGTATCGCAAGCAGGTGTTGCGGCATATGGACATTGCGTTTCGCAACGAAAAAACTAAGGTTGAAAAAGAAGCGTTGTGTAAAAAATACTTTGAACACGTTGGATTGACTGTGGTCGAAATAGCCCGATTGCCGCTTTTGACTGCCGAAAACGTATCAAAGTTATGCGATTTGACTGAATTACGTCATT
>JANXLS010001190.1 GCA_025355035.1 Planctomycetota bacterium
TCCGCAACAACATCCTCTTCGGCGCACGCGATCGCATTGGCAAGAAGCCCTTCTATTATTTCCACAAAGACGGCCTCTTCGCGTTTGCCAGCGAACCGAAAGCGCTCTTGCAACATCCTTGCGTAAAGCGCGAAATCAATCCCGCGGCGGCTGCGCGGTATTTCCTTCAGGAATTTGTCGCTGCTCCTTACGCCATTTTCAAAGACATGTATAAACTCGCCGGTGGCGAATCGATCATATTCAAGATCGACTCGGACGCCGTCACCGTCGAGCGTTATTACGACATGCCCTTCGTAGGTCAGGCGGTTCCCGAAGACAATCTGACGGAAGACGAATGGAGCCGGAAGATTCTGGCGTCGCTTGAAAAATCGGTGCAACGGCGCTTGATTTCAGACGTGCCGCTCGGCGTGTTCCTTTCCGGTGGAATCGACAGTTCGGCGATCACGGCGGTCATGGTGAAGTTGATGGGACCGGAGAACGTGAAGACGTTTTCGATCGGCTTCAGCGACAAGCGTTTCGACGAAAGCGCCCACGCCCAAAAAATGTCGAAGTTCCTCGGCACCCAACACTACGAAGACCACATGAGCGCCGAAGTGGCGACGTATATTCTTCCGAAAGTCGTCTCCTTTCTAGACGAACCCTTCGCCGATCCGTCGGTGTTGCCGACGTATCTTCTGGCGCGGTTCGCTCGGCAGCATGTGACAGTCGCTTTGGCCGGCGACGGTGGCGACGAATTGTACGCGGGTTACGACACATTCCGCGCGCTGCCGTTCACACAATTTTACAACGCAGTGACGCCGGGCGCTATTCATCGCAACGTGATTCGACCGCTGGCCATGAAGATGCCGGTGACGTACGGCAATTTCTCGCTGGATTTCCGAATCAAGCAATTCCTGCGCGGGACGAAAGTGCCGGAGAGCCAACGCTTGTGGCGCTGGCTTGGATCGTTTGTGCCTGAAGAGTTGACAAACCTGATCGAGCCGAGCGTCTTGGGATCGCTGCCGATGGATGGCTTGTATGCTCAGGTCGAAGAGTTGCACAGCCGTGTGGCGAACTTTGACGCGGTGACGCGCGACGGCTATTTGTTCACGAAGACGTATTTGAGCGACGGCGTTTTGCAGAAAGTCGATCGCGCGACGATGGCCTGCGGACTGGAAACGCGGTCGCCGCTCCTCGATCCGGAATTTGTGGAACTGGCCGGAAAAGTACCCAGCCGCTTGAAGCACAAAGGCGGGTTGTCGAAATACATTCTGCGCAGGGCCCTTTCAGGCATGTTGCCGGACGACATTCTCAGCCGTCCGAAAAAAGGCTTCGGGATTCCGATTGGCGACTGGTTCCGCGGGCAACTTCGCGATATGCTCCAAGATACCTTGCACGTACGCCGAATCCGAGAGGGTGGGATTCTGCGCCCGGCGGCGGTCAAAGCGCTGATCGACGACCATCTCTCCGGGCGGCGCGACAACCGAAAGCCGTTGTGGACACTGTTCATGTTCGAATTGTGGCGAGAGCATTGGTTGAAGAAACACGAAGCGCCACAGGAAGACCGCGCGTTGATCGCATCAAGCGTGTCGAGATCGAACATGGTGGTCGTGCCGGACTAACGAGGTGCGAACGGTAAGAATGTAGCTCAGACAAACGTCTCGCAGACGAACACCGATGGACACAGATGATTTTTTCATCTGCGAATATTTTGCGTTCATTTGCGGTACTCTGTCATTACTTTAAAACGCAGTTGTCCTATTTTCGGGAGCAGAGAGCTGGATAGAAACGTTAAAGTATCGTGGTTGGACATCTGCCTCTTTCTGCTCATCGCAATCTTCACGGTCTGGGGCATCGGCAGTTACGGTTTGTATGAACCGCACGAGGCTCAATACGGCGGTGGCGCGACCGAAATGGTCCAGCGTCACGACTGGGTCACGTCGTACATCAACGGCGACCGCGAACTCAATAAACCACCGCTCTTTTACTGGCTGATCGCGACGAGCTACACGCTGTTCGGAAAGCTGGGCCTCAAGCCCGAATTTGTACTGCGTTTTCCACTGGCGATGATCAGCTTGGCCGGCAGTGTCCTTGCATGGAATTGGGCGAGGGAGTTGTGGGGACAACGCGCGGGACACTATGCGGCAGTCATGCTCGCGGTGATGTCCGGCTGGTACGTTTTCGCGCATCAACTCATGATTGACGAATTGCTTTCCGTGCTCGTTCTCGTCTCGATTTATTTCTTGTGGAAAGCGATCGACGCTCAAACTTCACTCGCGCGGTGGAGTCTTTTCTACGCGACGATCGGATTCGCGGTGCTGGCGAAAGGACTGCTGGGAATTATTTTTCCGGTGGCGATCTTCGGGATGTTCATCCTCGTTCGACGGGATTGGGGATTAATTCTCCGCTCCCGCCCGTTTCTCGGCATCCTGATCATCCTGGCAGTGGTCACGCCGTGGGGCTACCTTTTTGAATCGCACAATCCCGGCGCGATCAAGTACATCGTCATCAACGAACATTTCAAGCGCCTTCTCGATCAGCGCGAGCCGCACGATTACGGCGATGTGCAAGTCAGCCCGGTGCTGTTCTTTTTATTCGCTTTGATTTGGGCTACGCCATGGAGCTTATTCCTACCGCAGATCGGATCGTTTTCGTTCCGCAACGCCTTCGCGAAATCGGATGACGCAGTCGATTCATCGCACAAAAACGCCGTACTGCTGCTGCTCTTGGGCGCAACCGTTCCTGTGGGTTTCTTCCTGCCAATTCCGTCGCGCCTGATCTATTATTCGCTCCCGGCAATTCCGTCGTTTGCAATCTTGTGTGCGGGATTCTGGAACGAGTCGGATCGGTGGTGCAAGACGCATCGCAACATGGCGGCGGGCGCGATGGCGCTGGTCAGTGTCGCTGCGTTCGCGGCGATCCGGTTCCTGCCTCCAATTCTCACCGACATTCCCGATCTGAAAATCACGCCGGATTTGCTGAAAGCAATCCCGTTGGAAACCGCGTCGATCGGCGTGACGATGGCGGCGGTGGCGTACCTGCTCTATTCGCGCAAGGACCCGTTGGCGTTGATCGTGCTCGTCGGATTAATGGCGGCGCTGGCCGTGTTCAACGTCAGCGAGTTCGCCAATTTCGATGCGATCACGTCGTCAAAGAAGATGGTAAAAGAACTGGCGCCGGTCGTCGGCGACGATTGTGTTTGGATTTCTGAAGGATCAGACGAAGTGGGAGCAAGTGCCGGGACCGCGTTTTACATCCGCCAGTACACAACGAAAAAAGACGCGCGCGTGTTGATTCTAAACGACAATCCGAAGCGCCCTGAACCCGCGTATCCGGGCGCGCCGTTGATCTTCTTCATCAACAAAACACAGCTCGACGAATTGTGGGACAGGAATGTGCCAACGCTCTACGTCACCGATTTCAAACGAACGGACTGGGACGCGGATAAGCCGACGCTGCCGTCCAAAAACCTGCACGATCTCGGATTGAAGGCGGAAGTGTCAGGACACCGGCGTGTCTACGCCAACCCGGCGGCGTGGGAAAAATTAAAGGACCGTTTTACGCAGAAGTAATGTTTCAACGAGCGAAGCGAGCCGCCGCCGTTGCCCTCTCCTGTCTGGGAGAGGGCCGACGCATTTACTCATGCGTGGGGTGAGGGGAAGATGTCGCTTTTGCTGTGCACTGGTCAATAATACTACTTCCCCAACTCCAATCGAAACGCCAACGCTTCCGGCAAACCGGCATCAATGATCTTCTTGCCGGCAGCTTTGACGTCGTAAGGGATGCGGTGCAATTTAACGATGCCTTCATCGGAATCGTACACGGCGAAACTGGCGCGCGGATCTTCGTTGCGCGGCTGGCCGACGGAACCAATGTTGATCAACGTTTTGCCTTCCGGATTCACCACGATTTCCTGGTCCATCGTGTACGTCATCGGAATGGTGTCAAAGAAGGCCAGCGGGATGTGCGTGTGACCGTAGAAGAGGACGGGCTTGTCGAGGCATTCGAAGGACAGTTCAGCATCGAAAATGGTCGTGATGTAGTTGAAAACTTCGGGGCTGTGCGCGCTGCCGTGAGCGAGTGTAAAATCTTCGAAGTGACAAACGAAAGGCAGTCCGGCGAGCCATTGCCTTTCTTCTTCGGAGAGGTGCGACTGGGTCCAGTGCGCTACTTGTTTGGCGAAGACGTTGAAGAACTCCGTGTCGAGCTTTCCGCAGGCGGCATGATCGTGATTGCCGGCCAGACAGATGACGCATTTCTCGCGCACCGTTTTGATGCACTTGCTGGGTTCGGCTCCGTAGCCCACAACGTCGCCCGTGCAAAGGTACGTGTCGACGCGTTCCTGTTCCATG
>JANXLS010001209.1 GCA_025355035.1 Planctomycetota bacterium
TGGTTGCCGTTTTCGAACTACCACTGGGTCCTTCCACTCCGATCAATGGAAGTTTGCCGCTGCCAGATTCCGAGCATCCACGGGCACAGTGAAGAAGTTCAAAATACGGGCGCACAATTCCGGGAAACATTTTATCGACAGTCAGCCAAGCGTCTTCTTCGGACATGGGCCAATCGCTTTCCGGCATAAACTCGGCCCCATTGGGAGCGCCGTTGGAATTCAGTGGACGTACGACTAACGAGTTTTCGCCGGGATAATCATTGAAAACGCCGAACACAGGACTGGAGCATTGCCCTCGCAATACGAGATAGCCATCCAGATTTCCATTCCGACAAAACCGACGTTGTTGGTCAAGGTCTGGCTTCCATCTAGTTTCCGGTATGCCGTTTTTGTTGGTAACAGTCACTGGCTTCGAGACCGATGGTAAATCAATAACGTCGTCATCCTTCAATTGCGGTTTGCAAGGGATTAAAGTGTCTGCATGTAGCCACAATCCATTGGGCCCGCGGACAAAGCTGAATGGCTTGAAAACCTTATCGACGATCATTTCTGAGTTCGGTTTGTGCTTGTTCGCGCTGTAAACCATTGCACGGTAGATGCTTTCGTGGTATTTTTCAGGAATCAATTCTTATCTCCCGGAAGATGTATTGAACGTGGTTCCAATGCGCGCGATGCCGCGCGGCTTCATATATCGGGTTACTGCTCTCCCCGGCAAGCCCGGCGAGCTGTCCCCAAGAACGATAGCCGTCGCCGTGTCTGCCGTTACAAGAGTGGCAGTAAAGGCCATGATCAAGCACAACAATCGGATTTAATGAACCGCTGACATGCGTGGGATCAATCGGACACCTTTCGTGGCCGTAGCGTTGCCCTAGCTGCCACTCGTTTTCAATGCGAAACTTTTCGGCAATGTCGGGCGGACAGGCGAAGCGGTTGAAAAAACCAATGATCGCAATCGTTTCATCAGCGATCAATTCCCGGATAGGTCCGCATTTCTGCTCGCCACGCGGCGTTGCGGGGTGACGACAAGTATCCAAAACTTCGGTTTCGCACCGCGGATCGACCAGATGGACGTAAGCAGCGGCGCAGTCTGCCATGACTTTGGCCGAAAGTCCATTTTGGCGGATAAAGATCATTTTTAATCCGCGTCCGTGTGACGTAAAGCCAAAGTTCCCTCGCGGCAAGATCGTGTTCATCATCGCGTCGATGTCGCGTTCATCGGGGCGTTGATCGAGCGGAAGATCGTGATAATCAACGTCCAGAAACGCAACTTGATCCATGTCTTTGTGTACGAGGATGAGGGCCTCCTCAGGTAACTCGGCGGCAGTCATGTTCAGCGCCTTCTGAACTACCTCAAGGGCGGAGTCACCTTCAATTTCAAGTGCTGACGCTTCAACCATATTCTTGCCGCGAACATGGAGCTTAAATCTCGGTTTTTTCGGCTCTACCGTGGCGTCCTCATTGGCGAATTGCTCGTACCGAACCACTAAATCCAAGATAAGGTTTGCTTGATCTGTCGGCAATTTCATCGCACGCCGAATCTTGTCAATGTTCTGGCTTTTACGGAGGTCAATTTTTCGTTCGGTAAAACAGATCGCCCATCTATCGGATTCACCGACTGCCTGAGCTTTGACCTGACGCATTACAGTCAAAAAGGCAAACATCCCATTAACTGGGATCAATTCCAGTTGGTGGGTGACAGCCCCAAACGTGATTGTCTCGGAAAAGGTGGCCAT
>JANXLS010001215.1 GCA_025355035.1 Planctomycetota bacterium
AACACGGACCGTTAGAATACTTGTCGCGTTGGTTTGAGCGACAGACTCCTTTTCTGCGGTTTAATATTTTTCAGGCCCCAAACGCATTGAACTACCACTACTTTACCATTGAATTTCGCCTGCGTCGTCGAGATACTTTCCGGACGGCGGATTGTCCATCGTCGCGAGCTTGACGGCGATCGCCGCGCCCTGTTCGACGTTGCGCGGAGCAGCGTCGGAGCCCATGTCGGTCTTGACCCAGCCGGGACAAGTGGAGTTGACGGCGATATGATCGGCGGCCAATTCCTTCGAGAAGGCCAATGTCAACGCATTCAACGCGGTTTTAGACGAATTGTACGCCAGCACATTCGTTCCGTAGTATGGCGTTGCCGGATCGCTCAACACGCCGAGGGATCCCAGCGTGGACGACTGATTGATGATTCGCGCGGACGCTGACTTTCGAAGCAGCGGCAGCATCTGTTGGATCACAGCGAACACGCCGAAGAAATTGGTGTCGTACGTTGTCCGTAGCGCGTCCATCGTCAAGTCCGACGGCTTTGTTCCCGTCGCAAACTCGGACGAAATCCCAGCGTTGTTGACCAGGACATCGAGACGTCCGAACTGTTTGGTCAACCAACCCGCCGCCGCAACGATCGTCGCCACGTCCGTCACGTCCAACGTGACCCCGACCACGTCCAAGCCTTCCGCACGAAGCCGCTTCGCCGCTTCATCCACTCGTTTTGCATCGCGCCCGGCAAGGACGGCCGTGAAGTTATGCTTCGCCAGTTGGCGGACGATCTCGAAGCCGATTCCTTTGTTTGCGCCCGTCACCAACGCTACTTTTTTTGTGTGCATGTCGATTCTCCGGTTGGATGGGATAACAACGCAAGCACTGCGATCAGAGATAATGTACTCGATCAGCCCGTGGATCGAACGCTTATCTTGAAATGTACGTTTTTCATGGAATACGTTTAATAGAGAATCTTTTTAATGCGTCGACGCCCCCGTCATTCCATTCGGAATTGGAATATGCGTGTCAGCTCACCCTTTGCAGCTGCTTTGAGTGAATGATGAATAATGGAGTTACCCACACGCGACAAAATGGACCGCAAACGGCGGTGCTAATTTCGGGTTTGAGGTTTATATTATAAAGCAATTTCTGGCTTATCTGAGTTCAACTTTAGGACATGATCATGGTATTTTTCGTTCGTCGTTTTGCGTTTGTCGCTGCACTCATCGCTTTAATCTGCAGTTCACTTCGCGCGGAATCACTTCTCGTGGAGGCGGAAAGCTTCACGGCGCGTGGGGGTTGGGAGGTTGATACTCAGTTTGTGGACACCATGGGGTCGCCTTATTTGTTGGCGCATGGGTTGGGCGAGGCGGTGAAAGATGCGAAGACGACGGTGACCTTTCCGACGACGGGGACGTTTCGCGTTT
>JANXLS010001260.1 GCA_025355035.1 Planctomycetota bacterium
CGATATCAAACGCGACGCGCGGCGGGTCTGCGGATGGGATTGAGTTGACGCCGTGGTTGTGCGTGGCGGCGCTGATTTTGGCAATGGCGGAGGTTTTTGTTTCGCGAGAGAACTGATTTTTTCTCTCGCTTTGGGCCGGAACGCCCAAAGCCGTGGCACACGGGGTGATCACTATTTGAGAGCAGCGAGGGATTCCATTTTTTGGGCCAGGGTAAAATCCAATTCCGTGAGGCCGCTGGCGTCGTGGGTGTTGAGGTCGATGACAACTTTGTTCCAGACGTTGAACCATTCAGGATGATGGTTCATGGATTCGGCAACGAGCGCGGCGCTGCTCATGAAGCCGAAGGCTCGCACGAAATCCGGGAATTGGTATTCGCGGTGGAGTTTGCCGTTGGCGTAGATCCAGCCCGGAATGCTGGAAAGTTTCTTTTCGATTTCCTGAATCGTCAACTTTTGTCTTTTGTTCGACATGATTCCATCTCCTGATTAGACTGCCAAGTCATTCTGAATTGAATGCATTCGTTCAATCCTTCTGTTCATAGTTTATATTGAAACAGGAATTTCTCGCAATGGCGCCAAGAACCGCGAAGGCACCAAAAATCTATTTATCGGCTTCTTTGCGCCTTCGCGGTCCTCTGCGTCTTTGCGTGAAAAATGAGCGGGGGACGCACTTTTAAATGGCTGATGCGATCGGACCGATGGCTGAGCTGACGTTGACCGCGCTGGCTGTTGAAATGGGCATGATTACGCCTCAGGAAGCACAGTTGGCTGAAGTCCGCCAGAAGGCGTTGCGACGCGGCGGAATCAAGATGACGCTAGGACAGACGCTGCTGGAGCGGCACTTCATTCAACCTTATCAAATCAAAACATTGATGAAAGAATTCGAGCGGCGCGCGGGCGCTGCCCGCATTCGCGTGAATCCGTTTGCGAATGGGCCATTGAAGAAATTCGGACATTACGAAGTGATCGAAGTGCTCAGCGAAAAGACGCATTCGCGCATCATCAAGGCTCGCGACCCAGCGATCGATCGGATCGTCGTGTTGAAGGTTCTTCCGGCTTCGCTGAAGGACGATCCGCAGTGGGCGGAACGGTTTCGGCGTGAGACGACGTTGCTGGGAAAGATGGCGCACCCCAATTTGATTCAATCGTTCGCCGCTCAGGAAGTGGACGGTTGTCCGGTGATCGTAATGGAGTACGTTGAAGGTTCAACGGTGGGCGACCGAATTGAAATCGAAGGATTTTTTCCGGAAAAAGAAGCTTGGTTGATCGGGCGCGAGGTTGCGAAGGCGCTGGCATACGCGGAGCGATTGAACATCATTCATCGTGACATCAAGCCTGACAATATTCTGTGCAGTCGCGGCGGGAAGATCAAACTGATCGATATGGGTTTTTCGAAATCATTGAACGAAACAACACATCTCACGATGGAAGGAACGACGGTCGGGACGCCGTTTTATATTTCGCCGGAGCAGTCGAGAGGGACGCGCGATCTGGATGGGCGGACGGACGTGTATTCGCTGGGCTGCACGATCTATCACATGCTGACGGGATCGCCGCCGTTTTGGGGTGATGAGATCACGGAAGTGATGTTAAAACACATCGAATGCAGCCGGCCCGACCCGCGCGATCTGGTGCCGAATTTGACGCAGTCGTCGTCGGATCTGGTGATGCGGATGATGGCTGTACGCCCGGAGAAACGGCCGCAGTCGGCCGAGGCGGTGTGTGACGAGATTAGCGCAATTTTGCCGGCCTTGCCGAAGTTGTTCGGACCCACGGCGTCAGGCTTTTCGTCGGGAATTTCTCCGGGCATCTCGTCGGGCATCGCGCCGGGCTTGACGGACACGCGCTTGCGAAGCGGTATTTCTCGGATCCCAGCCCAAGAATCGACACAGAAGTCGATGACGCGGACAGGATCGGCAGTCGTTCCGCCGGCGCGAAAAGCGACGCGCGCGAGTTGGTGGCGACGGATGAAGGCCTGGTTCGGATTTTAATACGCATAAATAACGCGTCATCGATCCCGTCGTAAGCACGGTTGACAGACGCGGTTGCCCCTACAGCTTTCTCAGCGCGTCGATTTGCGCCTTGAGTGCATTGCGCTCATCGCCCCAGGGAATAACGTCTTTTTTGTACCATCGATTGGCCAGGTAGCGGTTCGTTAATCCGCATGTCGCTGAAAGCGCAATCCAAATCCAGGCGTAAGGGCGCATCTTCGCCGAGAGTAAAAACAGTACGGCACCGAATCCCAGCGCCATCGCGAACGCGCCGGTCAAAAGCGCGGATGAGGGCAATTTCGGTTGGCGCATGAAACGAGCGCGCCAGATGCCCTCCAGTTCCGCCAACTTTGCTTGTTTTTCAATTTCAGTCATTTTTTGCAAGAGTCTTTAAATAAAATGCCTATGTATTATAGTATGGCGTATTCATCGCGAAAGCGATTAAGACGATTTAATACGGTTTGCACTCCTTCGAATTCGACCCATGGGCATCTCCGATCGACCTTACATGAGCGAACCGCAACGCGCATTCGGCACGGTTCGGGGTATTGAAATCGACGCGGTCATTCTGCTGATCGGGATTAACGTCGCCGTCTGGATCGCCTGGCTTTTTGCAGTCGGCAATGAGCCTCTCCACGACTTCATGTCCACGCATTTCATGGTCTCAGCGCCGGGTGTATTTCGA
>JANXLS010001267.1 GCA_025355035.1 Planctomycetota bacterium
TACACGCTGGCCCTGACGGGAACGCTCATCGGCGGGCAAGCGTTGGACCTGCACGCGCCGCTCTGGCGCATGAGCGCCGAATTGCTGAACCAGCGGGGCTTCAATATACAGAATCTGGGCGGCGCGCGCATCTCTGCCATCGCCCGCAATCAGCGCGGGTTCGTCACGCGGTACGGTGTCATGGAGCACCAGGTCGTGCGCAGTTGTCGGGGGGATGCAGATGACTTTTCAGGGCGGGTGCAACGCGGCGCGTGTGGGCGGCGGAAGTCGTACAAGACCAACGAACGCCCGCGTCCCGGCATCTCGCCCGACCTCTTCAACCACTTCTTACTGGACCGCGCGGTTTTCATGTCGTTGGATGAATTGGGTCCGGCGCTGCCGACGTTGGAGCGGGTGCTCATCCCGTGCCCGATGGGTCGCGAACTTGCGGATGCGTACAAGAAGCTCGACGACGAATTGAAGGACGCTATCAAGTCACGGGTAAACGGGAAGGGTCCGCCGGGATTGGCGGCGACGCGGGTGCAGGCGCTAGACGCGTACCTCGACAGGCCGACGGGGTGGTCGCCGATCACCGCGCCCGCGTACGACGAAAACGGGCAACGGTGCGGAACGGAGACGGTCGCGTGGCCGGCCGACCTCGGGGAGGATCACACTGACAGTAAGGACGCCAAGTTGCTGGAAATCGTTCGGGCGGAATTGAAAGAAGGGCGGCGTTGCGCCGTTTATCCGCAGTTCACCGGCGTTCATGATGTTCGGCCTAAACTGCTGAAGCTGATGACCGACGCCGGCGTCAAAGCGCTCATCATGCCGGACAGGGTGAAGCCCGAAGCGCGGGAAGATTGGATTGAAAAGCACATGGCCGAAATGGACGTGCTGATCGTTCATCCGAAACGCGTGATGACCGGCCTCGACCTCGTGCAGTTCCCGAGCTTGATCTGGTATCAAACCGGCTATTCGACGCACGTCCTTCGCCAGGCATCCGCCCGCGCCCGTCGTCCGATCCAGACGAAGCCATGCAAAGTCTTCTTCCTCTATTACGCCAGCACGATTCAGGAACAAGCGCTCGCTTTGATGGGCGAGAAGGAAGCCGCATCCCAGGCGCTCGAAGGCACGTTCGATACCAACGCCCTGCGCGCCATGATGAACGGCGGCAAAGACGATGACATCATCGCGGCACTGGCGAACCGGCTGGAGAGCGGGCAGAAGATCGAAGCTCGGGCCGCGTGGAAAGTTGAGACCAAATCCGCTCCGAAGCCGAAGCGTGCTGAACGCAAAATCATCGCGCTCCCGCCGGTGCAGAGCGCTTGGGAACGCGAATTCCTGTTCGATATGTCCCCGGTCAATGCGGTGTCGTGCGCATTGGCACATGCTTGATTTTTTAAAAACGTAAGGAGCATCCCATGCTTCAGAAAATGTTGACCGCTGCAATTACCGGCGCGCTGATTGGTGCCGCCGAGGCTTTGGCGAAGGTGTGGGGCAAGCGCTAGCAGGTTCTGTTACGCATTACAGTCGTTGCATTGAAGTGCCCTTGCTAAATTTCG
>JANXLS010001273.1 GCA_025355035.1 Planctomycetota bacterium
CGGGACGAAGAGTGCCAGCAGTGCTGTGCGAAAACCGCCGCCGGTCAATGCCGGGCGATTCGAAAGTTCGTTACTTTGCGCCACAATGTTTATCCGATAAGTTTTGAAAATTGTGGTGCAGGCGTCCAGCCTGCTTGTTCCCTATGCAGGCTGGAAGCGCGCTCAACAATGTGTTACGCATACGCCCCGGTCAACGCCGCCCAGTTTGCTTTCGGGCGAACGACTTGCGAGCCCATCTTGCAGAGCGGGCAATCGTCTGCGGCCCAGTTGTGAATGTCGAGCGTCAACAGCGCCCGCAGTTCGCGACCGCCGAGCGACGACGACCCCGATCGATTCACCAGACAGACAATGTACGGCAGAATGTTTTCAGCGGGAACGCCCGCCTTTTGGATGCCTTCGATCGTCTTCAATGTCGATCCACCGGTCGAGATCGTATCTTCAACGACGAGTATTTTCTGCCCCGGCTTGACTTCGAAGCGCGCGAGTTTCATCGCCTCGCCATCCTTTTCTGTGAAGCCGGCGTTCGCTCCGAGTTGCAGCGCGACGGCGTAAGCGAACGTCACTGCTCCGAGCGCCGAACCGATCACCCAATCCGGCTTGTCGAGCAGACGCGGGGCAAGGCCGTCGGGACCGGAAACGATCGTTTTCAAAAGTGCAGCGTCCTGCGTAACGAGGCTGCAGTTCACGAAGCCATTCGAGTGCAATCCGCTGGTCAGCAACGCGTGAGGCCGCGCCGGTTTGTTGTCATGAATCCAGATCGCATCCTGTTTCTGAAACGTCGATTTCCAGTCCGTCGCCAAGTGAGTTCGCTCCATGTTAGTTCGTGAAGAAAAGAGTTGCTGAATGATGCGTCAAAACCGGTTTTGCGCAACGAAAATCTGCGGCTACTCGCCCATTTCGTTGCGACGCCCAGCCGTCCAATAGCGGCAGAAACCACGCTTGCTGGGTGTTCGGAAAAATTCGATCCAATGTTTGACTGCGGCACTCGAGAATTCAGCTTCGAGGCGTTCCAGCGCCTGCGACAACGTGAGTCCGCTGCGGTACAGAATCTTGTACGCGGCTTTAACTTCCCGGCGATCGACTTCGTTCAGCGCCGTCGAACGCCGCAAACCAACGGAGTTGAGCAAGGTGACCGAGTTCGCGCCGTCGCCGATCAGATACGGCGGGACGTCCATGCCGAAACGAGATCCGCCCGACAGCATCGCGAGTCGACCGACGCGGACGAATTGGTGAATGACGACATTTCCGGAAACGAACGCGCCGTCGTCGATCTGGACGTGACCGGCCAACAGCGCGCCATTGGCGAGCAACACGCCCTTGCCGAGCTTGCAATCGTGAGCGACATGGCTGCCAACCATCAAGAAGCAATTGTCGCCGACGCACGTTCCATCGGGATTCGCCGAGCCGTGAATCGTGGCATTTTCGCGAACGGTGACGCAATCGCCGAGCGTCGTCCGGATGGGTCCGCCCTTGTACGAAAAATCCTGCGGCGCATGGCCGATAACAGCGTTCATATGGATGCGGCAGTTCCTGCCCAACACGGTGCCAGAACAGATATGCGCACGCTCACGGACAATGGTGCCCTCGCCGATGGTGACGCCGGATTCAATGGACGCGAAAGCGCCGACAGAGACATTGTCGCCGAGCGTGGCGGCAGAGGAGACGATTGCGGTGGGGTGGATGGTCATGTGAAAAGCATTATCCATTAACCATTTCCCGTCGCCCATTATTCGTTTCTGACAGCGCGATAACGCCGATCACAGGGAAGAAG
>JANXLS010001288.1 GCA_025355035.1 Planctomycetota bacterium
GCTTTTTTCACCAATTCAGCCTGCATTTCCGGATCGCGCTGAATGTTATAAAGTACCGTGTAAAGCCCATACAGCAGATCGACGCTCAGAATCGTCTCAAATCGCTTCGCCATCTGCAGCGGCGTCGTTTTGGGCTTCAGCAAGCCAAGCTCTTCGGACAAATCCCGCAACGATTCCGACGGCGGAAAGACGTCCACCTTGAAACCCGTCAGGTACACCGCAGCCAATTCTTCCCGGTCGAACACTTCAAGTTCGCTCAAATAGCGTTTCGTTTCATGAAGTTTCAGCGTGTACAGCCAATCCAAATTGAGGCTGCGCTGGCTGAGAAAAAACGCTTCGAGAAAACGTTGCAACAAAGCCACGCGCGCCGCAGCGTTCGTCTGCCGCCCCAGCACTGAGGCCAAAGCCGACGGCCGCGACACGCGGACTTCATTCCAATCGACGAAATGCGCGAGCAATTTTTTCGCCGCATCGACGCCATCTTTCGGCGGGCCATGCAAACCCAACACCACGCCTGCCACGATCTGCGCGTTGTTGATCGATACATGCGATGCAGCCGCGGCATCGGCCGATGCAGGAGGCGGCGAGACATGGGGAAAATCAATCTTCCCATGCTTTTTTTCGAAATTCTGAATCAGATGTGAAACTTTAGCGCGCAACACGTCGCCCATGGACAATCCCTTGTTTAGTCGAACCGAAAACAACACTGCCGATAAAAGATTATATCGTCTTTTGCCAACTTTGCTTGACAAACGTTTACGGATGTGCAAAATAGTTTGTGTCGTCGAGTCAACCGCATTGCCCCAAGCGCTGCAAATTGGCTCGAATAGACAGCAGTTCCCAGGGGGATTAGCTCAGCTGGGAGAGCGTCAGGCTGGCAGTCTGAAGGTCACCGGTTCGATCCCGGTATCCTCCACTCAAGAAACACCGCGCAACGAAGCGCAAGTTATTGTAGAGCAAGGCACTTCCGAAAACGGAGTGCCTTGTTTCGTTTCTGGCAAAAACTGCAACGACGCGCATAACGAAGACCTAAATTGCAGAATTTCCCGCCAAGAGTCCGCCAAGGAAAACGCATTGCTTCCCGCCGATTTGGCCGCGCTGGCCGCGATTTGGCCGACGTTGCCGGAAAATATTCGCGGGGCGATTCTTGCACTGGCCGCTGTAAAATCGTGACGCTTAAAACTCTCCTTCAGTGTGGAATCACGCCCGCCGCGATTGTGGCCAA
>JANXLS010000007.1 GCA_025355035.1 Planctomycetota bacterium
CGCCGATCCGCAAGCGCAAGTCGCGGTGTTCTTTTTTGGCGCGCAAAAAAACGAACGCATCGACGAGTGTCTTCAGTCCCTTCTCAGGAGCCATCCGGGCGAGATACACGATCGTCGGTTTTTCCGGAGGCGTCGCCGCGGGTGCGTAGCCGCTCAAATCGATCCCGTTCGGCACCGCGACCATCTTCGACTCCGGCAGTCGAAGTCGCTTCGCCATCGTCTTCGCGTAGTAATCGCTGACCGCTATAAAGGTGTCCACGTGCTCCCCGCTGGCGCGAAGCAGCTCCCACGCTTGCTCGCGATTTTGCTCGGGCAGGTGATCGAGAAAATAATCCTCGCCCTGAAGGGTGCAGACGATAGGCACGTGCAGTTCCGAACGCAATCGATGCGCCGTCCCTAACATCAATGCGTTGGAAAGACAGATGACATCGGGCTTGCAACTCTCCTTGAGCCAGTCCAGCAATTTATCGAGTTCATGCGCCTGCTTGCCGTCCTCGCCTCGGAGCATCGACACCGTCATCTCGCCCAAATCGGCCGGATTCGTTTTCATCCCGAAATTCGTCGCAAATCGCAAAAATTCGGGAGAATCCAAGCGCTTGTCCAGCCATGTCGGAAGCTTGCGCAGCAACGAACTCTTTTGCTGCAAATACACATTTACGCCGCCAAAAAACACGCGGCCAATGCTGTTATCGGCTTCGTCTGTCGTCAGCGGCGTATATAAGGGGACTTGCAACGCATCATGCCCCAACCGCCGCAACGCCGCCGTCAACGCGTTGTCCCTCATGCAGCCGCCGCAATACATGCCCGCCGCGCCCGGGGTCAGAAGGATGATATTCATGGGGATTTGCTTTGGGAAAATTGACAACTACTTCGAAGCAACAAACGTCAATACATCGCCAACAGTCGCCATACGCGCTGCGTCTTCGTCGCTGATTTCGATCTGCAATTTCTCTTCGAGTTCCATCAACAGTTGCAAGCCTTTGGGCGAATCGATGCCGAGGTCGGCGGTCAGTTCGTTGGTCGGCTGAATCGAGGCGCGGTCTTTTCCCGCGAGTTTGGCGATAACGTCCAGAGCATCGTTCTGTTTTACGGTCATGTGTGTTGTTCCCTGCGTGTTGCGATTAATTAAAATAACACAC
>JANXLS010000009.1 GCA_025355035.1 Planctomycetota bacterium
TTGAAGGGGGCATTTTCGGGCTCCTAATCCTGGTGCGAAAACTATGCAACCTTTTAAGGGTTGATTGGATCTTGACCCAGTGTAGCGGTGATTACAACACAACGCTCGAGTTTTGTTAAGATACCCTTTCGGGGTAAACGGCGAGAACACCAAAAGCTTGCGTGAAAAAGTTTTTGGCGGAGTTGATGCGACAGAGAATCCGGTTGACGCAACTGCCGGCCGGCGATCAGGGGTATAGGTTCGACCGCATCAAGATACTTGACCGCTCAATCAAATGACGCCGGATTGACAGGCACACCGTCTCGAAATGGTCGCCAATTCAGCCGGTTTATATTGGCTGAAGTTTCACGCTTTCCCCTGTGAGCTCAACAGCAACGCCGAATTAAAACTCGGCTTTTTTTATTTTGATATCATGGCTTCGGGGAGCCAGATTCGTTGGGTGTGTTTCCAGGCGGATTCTTGGGCCGTGATTTGGACGACGAGATTGGCTTCAGACAGGGTTTCAATTTTTCCGCTCAGCCAAAGCACTTGAATGCCGAGTTTGCGTTTGCGTTCTGGGACGTTTTCAAAGACGAGGAGCGTGCGGTCTTTGTCGTCGTCAGGGCGGCTGCCGGGGATGAAGATGTAGCCTGGGCGATCGGGCCAGGCTGCGTGGATCAGGATCGATTCGTCGGGCAGGAATTCGCGGGTTAATTGGCTGACGCGTTCGGGGAAATGGGCGTCGTGTTTGGACGCGTAGCTGTTTAAGGCGGTTGAAATACCAGCAAGGTTTTTGGCGCTGGCTTCTTTGCGTTGAGCAGCCATGTTGCGATGGAATGTTGAGAAGGTCAGGTAAACGCCGAACGCGATTGCGGCAAGCGTCAGCATGAACAGAATCGAGAAGACTGGCGAGCGCGGTTTGCGTTCGGGCATGGTTGACAAATTCCGGAAAAACGGCGTTGGGATTTTATAACCGAAAACGTATTGATCTGCTCGCTGGAATTACTGCGGCTGTGCGGTAGGCTATGGCGGTATTTCAGGAGTGCATCTGTTTATGAAAAGTACGGCTATGCCGCCCCCCCGCCCTGCGGACGATCCGACCTGGCGCTATATTAAAGCGGGCTTGATCTCCGCAGCGGTTGCGTTCGTTTGTTTCATTGCGGTACGCGTTGCGTCGCGAAAAGTTCGGGATTTTACGCCGGATGAGATGAGGACGCATTTGGAAGCTGGGGACCTCCCGATCGAAACGGTGATTGCTCAGATTAATCGGATGGACTTCGATGAACGGCGAGAACTGATGCAAAGCCAACCGACGCAGCGCTATTTTCAGAAACTCACACCGCCGGATCGGAAGCGGCTTGTCGTCGAAACGTTGGACAAGGGCATTCGGATGCAGATCGAGCGGTTTCACAAAATGAACGCGACGGAGCGCTCGCAATTCATTGAGGAGATGCGGCAACGGCAGATCGAGGACATG
>JANXLS010000251.1 GCA_025355035.1 Planctomycetota bacterium
TCGACGAATCCGAACCGGGGACGTGCAAGGATCGGATCGTGGGCTTGTACAATCCGCACATGATCATTGAAGGGTGTATCATTGCCTGTCACATCGTTGGTATCGAAAACGCGTACATTTACATCCGCGGCGAATTTGTTGAAGTCTTTGATCATTTGACGAAGGCGTGCGCGGAAGCGTACAAGGCCGGGTATTTGGGTAACAACGTGAAGGGGACTGGATTTAATTTTCATGTACAACCGCATCGCGGTGCGGGTGCCTATATTTGCGGCGAAGAGACAGGGTTGTTGAGTTCGCTGGAAGGGGATCGGGGTTATCCGAAAGTGAAGCCGCCGTTTCCGGCAGTGGAAGGCGCTTGGCGTTCGCCGACGGTTGTGAACAATGCAAGTACGATTGCGTCGCTGCCGTATATCCTTCGCGTCGGTTCGGCTGAGTTTGCGAAGATTGGTGCAAAGCCGGACAAAGAAGGAAAGATGGTGAACAACACCAGTCCCGGTTCGATGATTTACTGTTTGAGCGGGCATGTCAAGAAGCCGGGCAATTACGAACACCCGATGAATATTACCATGCGCGAATTGTTGTTTGATCCGGCGTTTGGTGGCGGCATGAAAGACGATATTCCGATTAAGGCGGTGATTCCGGGAGGGTCGTCGATGCCGTTGATGCGCTATGACGGGAAATCGTACGTAGCGTCGAACGGTAAGGAATTGACGGACAATCTGGACATGGAAATGAGTTTCGATTCGTTACGCGCCGCGGGATCGTTGTTGGGATCGGCGGCGGTGATTACGATGAACGAACGCGTTTGCATGGTGAGCGCGTTGTACAATCTTGTCCGCTTTTACCATCACGAATCGTGCGGTCAGTGTACTCCGTGCCGCGAAGGATCGGGCTGGTTGGAGAAGATCATTTCTAAGATTTACCAGGGGCAGGGCAAGGCGGATGATTTCGAACGATTGTTCAATGTGGCAACGCAGATGAGCGGCACGACGATTTGTTTGCTGGCCGATTCGGTGGCGATGCCTGTTGGCGCGACGATCATCAAATTC
>JANXLS010000051.1 GCA_025355035.1 Planctomycetota bacterium
AACGGTGACGTATACGCCCAACCCCAATTCGATGTTACCGGACAATTTCCAGTTTACGGTGATGGACGCAACATTGACGTCGGCTCCTGCCCAAGTCAATATTACGATCACAGCAAAGCCGGTCATCAATCCGTCGATGACGACGCTCTCGCCCAACCCCGCTTTTGTGGGATCACCGGTAACGGGTACGGCCGTTTCGTCAAGTTCTACGGACACGTTTACGTGGAATTTTGGTGATCCCAGCGTACCGGGAACAGTATCTGGCAATCCTGTGATGTTTACGTACAACAACTCAGGCCAGTTCGTCGTAACGGTGATCGCAACGTCATCGGAAGGCGCTCAAAGTGATCCGTACACCTTCACGTTTAATGTCGGTCTCGGTCTTTCCGGAACACAACCCGTTGGAGTGTATAACTCCGGCGTAAATGGTTTCCTCGTTGGCTTGCCCGGAATTACGGCTGGATGCGCGGCAACACTGAGCGTCTCGGACAGATCCCCAATCCGGACTTCCTTCAATGCAACAGTAGTACCGATTGCGTTTGGTTCGGTCTCATTATCAAAGCTTGTTGGCCAAACCTGTGTCTTAACAATCGGTAACGGTGGCGATCCCAACCGAGTGGATTACATTTTCTCTGTGGATGCATCGGGTCGAGGTAAGGCGACGGGGCTGACTTCCTTGCAGATCAACGTAACGACCGGATTATTTACCTTCAAATTGTCGGGCCGACCGGAGCTTTATAGACTTATCACTGAGTTAACCAACGGCAGGAGCGTCGCAAATCTCGACGTGCCCGTCACGTTGAAATTGGGTGATCAAGGCATTGTGGCGATGACGTTCAGAATGAACTACGTCAAGACAGGCGCAATGGGTAGAGGCTACTTGATCGCTCCGAACGGAAGAAAGAAAAGGTAACTGAATGAAGTAACGAATAGCAGATGTCAAAAATAACTGGCATATGAAACACCCTTTGAGACAGTCAGAGGGTGTTTTCATTGTATGAGCTCCGTGATGCGCGAAAATCCTCGATTGAAACGTTGGCAATTTAGCTTTGCGGTTTGACACAAACGCAATTCCGTCTATAAAAAGAGAATCGAAAAGTGAACAAAAAGCGGTGTTGTTTTTGCCGCGCGGAGGGAACTGAATGGGCAAGTTGGATACAGAAATATTCGGTGTTTTAGTATATCTCCTGGCCGCGGTGGGGATGGGCATTGTCATTTTAATACTGATTCGCGTTGTTACACGTCTATTGAAGACCGCAATTCCAGCCCCCCACAAATACGAGACTTATGAGTGCGGAGTGCCTCAAATTGGGAACACGCGGGATCGGTTTTCAGTGAAATTTTACTTGGTCGCTTTGCTTTTTGTGCTCTTCGATATCGAAACGGTCTTCCTTTTGCCGTATGCGGTTGTATATCGGAATTTGGCGAATCCGACACAGGCCTTTTGGGGCGTTGTTGCGTTCATCGGGACGCTGGGATTGGGTTTGCTGTACATCATCCAGCGACGCGCGTTGGAATGGGACTAACATCTAAATGCTTGATGTGCACATAAATTTGAATGGAATGGAATTGAACTGAAGGCACGGATTGAAGGCGATTCAACTATGGCTGAAATGGGAACTGGCGTGATCGGCAGCGAGAAGTCGGGCGAAGGCGGTT
>JANXLS010000111.1 GCA_025355035.1 Planctomycetota bacterium
GACCGGCTTGGTGAAGGAACCGCGCGACAGCGTCATCGGGAACGGCGGCAGCCATGCTACACCTGTAATTTGGGAACGCGCGGGGAACGATAAGAAAAGCAAAGAAAGCAAGTAAATGGGTTATGGGCCCAAAAGTCAAGGTTTAAAATACGCGTTTTGCACATTTCCGTTACAGGTCAATTGCTTTTGAAGCCCAGGCACGTTAACGTTCGTAGTTTCCTTATTCCCGTTGAGGGCATCCACCAGACGAACACCTCTTATCGTCGGCGTGTAAAACCAAATACGTCCTTTTCGTTCGCCCCCGGAGCGCGCCGCTGCCGACGCGAGGCGGCGGCGGTGCGCCTCTCTAAAGAGAGTCTTGGAACGTTTTTCGTTGCTTACTATGAGAACAGTTTTCGTTCTCTACGGGGCATGTGTCCGTAGCGAACGGATTTCGTTCGATACGGTGAAGAGTCCAAAAAGAGTCGCTGGACCTCGCTCCGCTAGCGCGACTACGATCCGGCTCGATCCGGTGACGCATGCCCGTCAGTTCCGCGATTTTGCCGGGCTACCCCTTGAACATATTTGACTTTGTTCGTGCCCTAAAAATTTAAGGAAACGTTCGGCTTCGGTCGCCATTTCTTGAGGCGAACAAAGGGTATCCATAATGTGGATACCCGTTACAACCGCACCGTTTTTTTCAACCACGCGGACGCCCGAACGTCCGGCTGCTGCTGCACATGATCAGCTTCCACAAGCTCGGTTCAGAAATCACGACCGTAGACTGGCTGGACCATCAGTCCAATTTTGGACTCATGGTCAGCAAAGCTGGGATCATCCCGCCTGATATCGTCAAACATCTTGCGAATGTCCTGCATGATGTGCTTGTGCTGCTTGCCGGTCAACTCTTTCCAGCGCTCGTCATGCGTAGCGCATTGATAACGCGCAAACGCATTCCAGGCCGATAACCCAGGAACAAGTTAGCAGCGGTTTGACCATAAGCTAAAATTTTGAGCTCACAGAAACGCACGACAGCTTCAGCCCTGGATCGGAATACAAACCGCATCCGTCCGCAAAGCGCCGGGATGGCCAACACGGCGACGAGCACCGCTGGGTGACGATCTGGTCGAAGGATAAGCCCGAACC
>JANXLS010000114.1 GCA_025355035.1 Planctomycetota bacterium
ATTTGGGCTTGAGGCTTCATATCTCACCACTCCAGCCAACATCCGCCGTCAACTTCACGCCCAAACCCGCGCAGAACTCGTGCAATGACGACGGCGATTTTTTGTGATAACGAGCGGCGGCCATAGACTTCACGCGGCATTTCAACGCCGGAAACAAACCATTCATCGCGTTGCACATGACCGCCGATGCCGTGGCAGTCACGTCGTTGACCGCAGCAATAGGGCATTCAATGAGCACGGCATCATGACAAGTCGCAACGACCGATATCCACGACGGCATTTCAAATAACAGCCGAGCCATGACCGATGCACCGCCGCTCTGAATTGGGAAATTTAAATACGAAAGTGCCGTGTCCTGTGTTCCTTCGTCCGTCAACTGGCCAAGCGAACTCGGTGTCTAGCGCCGCGAGCAGCATTTAGACGACACCTGCAAGCACGCGGTATTTGTAATCCTCGACCACCATGCGATCGAACGACACGACAGGAATCGAAGCCCACGCTTCAGCGAACGAGGGCCACTTGATCGTGGCGTAGGCCGACAAGTAAGGCTCCGCCAAGTCCACTGGCTTCGCGATATAGCCGCCCTGCCCCTCAGCGTTGCTCGCCTTCTGGAAGGCGTAGTACATGCCCTTCAGATTCGGTTCGCTCAGCAGACGGAGCACTTCGGCACTTCCGGGCCAGTTTTCGAGGAATGGAATATTCCATCCCTCTGGATTCTTGGTCAGGGTCACGGCGGGCACGATCACCGTGGCCGCAAGAGTTCTCTTGACAGCAGGCAATTGCCAGCGCGGGTCATCGTCTGGACGGTAATAGTTGGCCGCATTACCATTCCCAGAGCGTTTGACAAGGGATGCGCTGCCAACCGACGCCGGGTTGACCATGATGCAACCGCCGCCAGCGGGCTTTCCCAACTTGAAACTGAGTTGACTTAGACTCACGTTGAGCGCTGAGTATTGACCAGCTGTTTTGATAGCGCTATAATTGAACGCCGTCAGACCGATGGGTGATGCCGTCACCGCTGAAGCGGCTGGTGCATCGGACGGGGTGGGAACTACTGCTGAGTGGGACATTTTACTGCTCTCCAAATTCGGAACTTTAACATCTGGCGAACGCCACAAAGCGAGGTTAGCCCCGCAATAGAAAGCTCCACCGGGTGACTACGCCAAACCCGGTACGCGAACTACAGGAGCAATTGAAACCGATTGGCGTTCCGGGCAGAAGCCATTCCTTTTACATGTTTTTCCATAGGTAATTATGCTAATGCGACGCTTCATCCAGCCACAACAGCGGGCACCGAACGCATCCAAAGTGAACGCAGAAAAGGAAAAATCGGCTGAAGACCGGAAAGCACAACGCCGCGCCGTCGAGAACTGGACAAACTCCGGTCCGGACCGGCTGGACGACCTTGACCGGATTGTGAATCTTTATGAATCGACGGAGTTGACGATTCCAGAAATTGCGCGCGTGGTAGGTTGCAGCGTCTCGAAGGTGAACAAATACACAGCGGGC
>JANXLS010000127.1 GCA_025355035.1 Planctomycetota bacterium
GTGCGCAGAAAGTTCGCAACCGAAACGCCCGGAACACTGATCGGTGCCTGAAACGCCAGGAAGATCCCTGCGCGAGCGCGAGCGTCCGCTTCCATCGCCAGCAAATCTTCACCATTGATCGAAATGCTGCCCTGCGTCACCGTGTAGTTCGGGTGCCCCGCGATGGCATAAGCCAGCGTGCTCTTACCTGTACCATTCTGCCCCAGGAGAACATGGACTTCTCCCCGATTAATGGTAAGAGTCAACCCTTTGAGAATCTCTTTTTCAGCGACTTTAACGTGCAAATTTTCGATCTTAAGTAGCGGTGTGCTCATGTACTGACGTTCCTTTTGCGTGTACCTTTTCGACCCAATTAACTCAAAACGTGACCGACTTTTTGGACTTCGCTATTCTCAATCTTTTCGTTCTTTTCCGCGCTTGCACCAACCTGTGCCACCTGCGAAGCCGTCCATTTCGCTTCGCCTGCTGCGTGGTTGACAATGTCCTGCAACGTGACTTTCGAAAGAACTTCTTGCATTTTCCGTTCCGCTTCCGAAAATGTCGCCGTAATTAGGCATTTAGGACCCAACATGCACATTTTCGCAGTCGGATTGCACTCATACATCGGAGACGCGCCTTCGAAAACGACCGCAACATCCCGTAAGCTAATGAGACTGGGCGCTCGTCCCAATGCGTACCCTCCTTTGGATCCGCGATGCGACCGTAATAATCCCGCCTTCACTAACTGTTGAAATATTTTTGCAAGATATGACGCAGAAACATGTTGCGCTGCGGCAACGTCGTCAACGGAGAAATCAGCAAGTTGCGAGTTTGCGGCCATATAAAACAGACTGTCGATGGCCAATTCGGTGCTCTGCGAATATCGCATGTAATACTCCACGTGTCCTGAAAGGGATTATCAGGCACGTGCCAAGAATGTCAAGACAATAACGACAATAATTGTCTGAATTAAGCCTAATTGTCCGAATTGCGTAAAAACGCGCTTATTCGAACTGAAGAGGGGCTCCAAAGCTTACGAGAACTGACGGGGGGATTAAACTACCGCTAAAAATCTTGCCCAAGCGACGGCACTTCCACTCTTTTCTTTGAACTTCCATCCAAAACGATCGCGGCTAGATCAAAATGCAGATTCTCCATCTTCAAAACGCTTGCAAATGACATCTCCAACGAAACCGGAAATTTCTTGTTTAAGCGAAACGTCCGCTGAATCATCGTCGCCGATTGAGAACTCACTTCCGATTCCACAACCGTTTTATCCGCACATACCAACGTCACTTTAAGCAACCGCGATAACCAAGGCGTCGCCCCCGCCGCTCGTTCAACCGGCATCTTGCATGCCCATTCAACGACAAGCAGATCGTTGTTAATCGTGCATTTCGAAAGCCTCAGTTCGAAATCGCCCGCACTCCGAACATTTCCGATGTGTGACGCGAACGGCTCGCGCCAGCTCAATTCCGCTCGCTCGGTCGCCCGCAGTACCGTGATTGCTCCTTTAACCGCTGTCAGCGATTTCGTCGCCAACGGGATCGAAGCATGCAACACAAACGGCACGTCGGTGAATTTTCGAATCGTCGGGCTTATCACGCCAAACCCCGACCCGCCTTCGACGACGGTCCCGGCATCCGTCTGCAATTGCACGATCTGCCCGATCTGACTGATCCCCACTACCGGATACTCGGCGCATTGGTCGTTGAATGTGCAGTTCAACACAACCATCTGATGCCCCGCGTCGTAATCCACCGCGCCGCGCCCGACGTTAACATACTTAACCGAAAATTTTGGCCGGTTCTTCGTCATCAAAAACGACCGCGTCGGCATTGTTTCACAACACAAACCTTTGGAGCTGCACGTTGGCGTCAATCGGTTCGAAGGACATTCACAACCATCCCGTCCCATACCTTGTACGCAAACAGGAATATCCACCAACGACAGCGCCATTACCGCGAACACCGGCGCAAGCGGAAACAACATCCGGTACTCCCCCGGCACATTTCCGTTCATCGCTCGCTCCTTTTAAGTCATGATGCGCAGAAATCGGA
>JANXLS010000167.1 GCA_025355035.1 Planctomycetota bacterium
CGATTAGTTTACAAATCGGTTTGATCCAGGTTGACGCTGAACTTTCCGCTGAAACGTGTCCAGTCGCAAAGATCAGGAAACCGGCGAGTCCGAGCAAAATGGTGCTCAAACCGAATTTGATCGCCGTGATCGGCGCCTTCCAGAATTCGCGACGCGTATCACTATAAATCATCATTGAACAGAAAACGCCCAGCAGACCCGTCGCGATCGTCCCAATACGAAGCGCCCCGACGAGGGTTGGCGATAAATCAATTCCAAACTTGGGCAACCAGAACGATGCGGCATAACCGCCCGCCGCGCCCAGGTACGCACTGAACGCGATGATCTCGCGGCTCATCCACGAGGTTCGGAAACCAATCACGGCGCGGAACGCATAAAGCGGTCGACCGAGATGCAGGATCGCCGCATTCAATCCAAAGAATCCACAAAGAAACGCAGCAGCCATGCAGATCGGGCGGGACGCTCCGATCATGTCGGTTTTTGTGAGCAAGCTCATCACGCCATCGATGGCAAAGGCGCCGACGGAAAGCTGCGAAAGTACGAGCATGACGACCAGGGGCATGTGGCTGGGTTCCGGCGACGCGCGATGCAGATCGGCCGCGACGGTGTTTGCCGGCAGCGGATTCTTTTTGATGTAGCGCGTGGTTGGAAGTGTGTAATCCGCTTCGGGTGTGCCGGGAAGGAACTCGTTGTTCTCCGCGCGACGTGCAACAGCGTCCAGTTTCACGACCGTGATTTTAATCGCAGCGCTGGGACATGCTTGAACGCACGCGGGAGCTTCGTCGGCGGCGAGTCGATTCGAACACATGTCGCACTTGCGCACAATGCCGCGCTTGGGATTGTATTTCGGGACATCATAGGGACATTTTAAAACGCAGTATTGGCATCCAATGCACTGGTCGTCGAGGTGCCGAACGATGCCGGTAAATTCGTCTTTGGCGTAGGCTTTGACCGGGCAGCCGTCCATGCAGGCCGGATGCGCGCAGTGATGACACGCCGACGTGACCATCTGAAAAAATGGAGCGCTGTCTGTTCCGCCTTCCAACAAACCGACCGTGCGCCAGACTTCGTCGTCGTCCAGTCCGTTCATGGAATGGCACGCGGTGACACACGCTTTACAACCTGTGCAGGCATCCAAGTCCACTTCGAAGGCATACTGTTCGCCTTTGATGGGCTTATGTAGGGGAAGTAGATCGCGGTAATACTTTTCCTGAAGCGGCGGGGCATGTTCGTCGTGCAAGCGTGAAAATTTCTCAATGGCGGTGAGCTTCTGCTGATCTTGTAGAAAAAAATTGATCAAAACGCTGCCGTCACGATCAACGATAGCGCCACCTTGATCAAATTCAGTCACTGCTGGACCTTCAAGAGTCATTGATGTGCCCATACGCGCGCGCCCCCGCTTCCAATTGGAACAGGAAGCAAGCACAGGGCCGAATCCTTCACGCTTTCAGGAAGCGTTTGCCGGGCAGTTGGCGACACAGCCGTTTGACTTCCAGTACGAGCAGCGTCGCCAGGACTTCGTGCGCTTGCAAGCCGCTTTGGACGATCAAATCGTCGACCGAACGCGGGGCGCTCAGGTCGAGGAGATCGAAGAGTTTTCGCTCGCGCGGATTCAAATTCAGCGCTCGCAAATCGGTTCCGCTGGGGCGCGTGTCGGGTGGCGCGGCGGCATCAAGCAACGGCGTTGCGGCCGGCGTTTCAACTTTCTCCGGTCCACGAAGCGTGCTCTTTGAGCCGGTCCGAATACGCGCGTCGGGCGGACGAATTCGCACCATTGGATCAGCGATCTCGTGCAGTTCATCCAGGATATCTTCAATGTCTTCAACCAGCTTCGCGCCCTGCTTGATGAGCCGGTGCGGCCCGCGCGAATTGGGGCTGGAAACGCTGCCGGGCACAGCGAAGACTTCGCGATTCATATCCACGGCGTAACGCGCGGTGATCAGCGATCCCGATGATTCACTCCCTTCGACCACCACGGTTCCGAGCGTCATCCCGGCGATGATCCGGTTACGTCCGGGAAAATGTTGCGCGGAGGGTGCTGTATCCAGCGGCAGTTCGCTGATGATCGCGCCGCGTATGCCCCCTTCACTCGTGATGCGTTCGTAAAGCGCTTTGTTTTCGGGCGGATAAACCAGCCCAATTCCGTTGCCCAGCACCGCGATCGTCCGTCCGCGATCGACGGTCAGAGCGCCTTGATGCGCCACCGTATCGATCCCGCGCGCCAACCCGCTGACGACCGTGAACCCCGCGCGGGCCAACCCAATCGAAAGCCGTTCGGCCTGCTCGCGGCCATAATGCGAGCAGTGTCGAGATCCAACAATTGCAATGGAGAGTGAATCTTCGGGAAGCAGGGCCCCATCGACGTAAAGAACCGGCGGCGGATCGTACGTGCTCAACAGCGGGCGCGGATATTGTGGCGAATCGAAGGTGAGAATCGTAACGCCGCGTTCGCGCGCACGTTCGATCTCTTCGATGGCCCATGGATCGTTGCGCGCGTCGATGATGCCGTCGGCCATACGCGGAGCGACATCGGGCACTTCAAGCAGTCGTTCGCGCGGAGCGGCCAGCGCGGCTTCCGCCGACCCGAAGACACGCAGCAATTTGCGAAACGTGACCGGCCCCACATTCCGCGCGCGCGAAAGGCGCAGCGTCGCGATCAAGGCGGACGGAGTGGCATCCATGGACGAGGCTCAGGGTAATGATAGAAATAAAAACGTCTAAAAAGGTTACGCCACGTCGAGGTGAGCGCAAGAGCAGGGAAGCGGATTTGACAGAATGCGAGCACCCTCTTACGCGTCTTCCAGGGCCTTCTGATAACATTCCCGCGTCAGCCGCGCCGTACGTTCCCACGAAAAACACGTCGCGCGTTCCAAACCGGCCGCGCTCATTTTCTGGCGCTCGGATGAATTATCGACGAGCAGTTCTTCGATAATCTCGCGCAATGGCAGAAACGGTTTAGTCTGGACATACGGAAACACGCGCGCGGCGCTGCCGCAGACTTCCTGCAACGCCGGATCGGAACTTGTCACGACGGGACATCCGCAGGCCATCGCTTCGAGAGCGGGCATCCCAAAACCTTCAACGAGCGAGGGCATTGCAAAGAGATCCGCCAGCGCGTACATCGCCGGCAGCGCGCGTGGTTCAACGTAACCGGTGAACAGAATATAGTCCTGCGCGCTATGCTGAATGACCAGTCGTTCGACGTTCTCTTTGCCCCAGCCGGGCTGCCCGGCGATGATCAATTTGTGGGGCAGTTTGCGATTCAATTTCGCAGCGAAAAACGCGCTGATCAACAACGACAGATTTTTCTTCGGTTCGAGATTGCCGACGAACAGAACGTAGTGCTCGGGCAGATTCAACGCCAGGCGCGCGGCTCTGCGTTCTTTTTCATCCGTGATCGGTTTGAACTCCGGCCCGACGCCCCACGGAATCACGTCGATGCGATGTTCGTCAGCGCCTTTGACGTTGGCCAGCACGGCTTCCTTGCTTGCGATGCTGGGAACAATCACGCGTCGAGACGTCTTGACACTGCGCGGGATCAATCGCTTCTGAATCTTGGCGCTTCCAGGCGTACAGAACAGCGGATGCGTCAACGCGATCGTGTCGTGAATCGTCACCACCGCGCGCTTGGAAAGCATGAACGGCAGCGCGTACGTCGGTCCGTGCAAAATATCGCACTGGTCCCTGTAAACCGCGCTCTGCAAACGAAAGTTCCGCCACAGAGTTCGGACGCCGCGCCAGCGCCCGGGAAACCATGTTTTGCGAATGAGAAGTCCGGGATCGTTCTGATTTTCCGCTGTCGTGGCGATGGGCGGACCTTTGAAATCGCGCGGCACATACAGCACGATTTCGTCGGACGGCGTGACATTCCGCAGCGCCGTCACAAGACTCGCCAGCGAGCCCTGAATCCCGGCATAATTTCCGAACAGATGAAGGCCGTCGATGCCTATGCGCATTCAGATCATTCCGTCGACCCAAGGCAACTCGTCTAAAACGCGGGTTTTAGTCGTATCGCTCGTAATGGATGCGATCTTTCGTTACGCCGATCTTTTCCAATTCGGCGACGCTGGCTTCGATCATCGGTGTCAGTCCGCAGATGAACGCCTTGGTGTTTTTGGGATCGCGCACGTGGGTCGCCAGATGATTCTGGACGTACCCTTTTTCGCCCCACCATGTCTCGGGATGGCGTGGGCGGGAGAGGGTGAAAATCGGGCGGAAGTTTGGGTGCTTCTGCGCCAGCGCCTTGAATTCGTCCGCATACAGCAGGTCGTCCTCGTAGCGAACGCCGAACACGAGCACGATGTCGCGCGTCACGCCGATGCTCAGCATGTGCTGGATCATGCCCCAGAACGGCGCGATGCCCGTTCCCGCAGCGATGTAAACGGTGTCGTAATCGACGGGTTCGTGCGCAATGAATTTGCCGTGCGGCCCACGCACGTCGATCTTGTCGCCGACCCGCATGTTCCACAACGTCGGCGTGAACGCGCCGCCGGGAACCAACTTGATGCAGAACTCCAGGAAGTTTGTCTCTTCCGGCGCGGATGCGATCGAGTACGAGCGGATCAATTCCTTCTTTTTGGTCGGATCATTCTTATCCGGCATTGGCGTGAGCATTTGGATGAACTGACCGGCGATGAACGGCATGATCGTGCTGTAGCCATCGAGCGTGAAACGAAACAACCGCACGTCGGGCGTGGGTTGGAGGATCTCGTCGATCGTAGCCGTATAACGAGCCGGCTTGGTCCCGGGTACGGGGCCTTCGCGTGGCGTCCAAACTTTTGGTGCTGCTTTGGGAAGCGGCGGTGGCAGATTGGGATCCAACGATCCAATGGGCACAGCCGGCCTTTGGTCACTCATGTTCCCGTCTTTCCTCTGGTGCTTTCAATTCGTTCAAAAACGAAGATTAACGCAATGGAGAGAATGTTTCAAGTTGCTGAATGTTCAAACGCGGAATTCTCTGCGCTGCGACAGTGTCGCAAAGATGGCAATCGAAATATAACACTTTTCGGTTTTTCGTTTGCCCTTTTCACCTAAGCGATTTAGGTTAGTGAGAATGAGTGTTCCGTTTCCCGATACTGAACTCACGCAGACGGTTCCGCCGGCGACGTTCCGTCTGCCCTCGACCGCTCTTTTCCTTGGGCTGATGCCTGTCTTTTCCGGCCTCGCGCGTCGAGCTGATTTGTCGTCGGTGCTCTCCGATGACGCCAACAGCCCCAAAGAAAGCAGCAGCGAAGCTGCGCAACGGGTTCGTACATACATTATTTATAGCGGTCGCGAAAGTCAGGCGCGCACCAGCCTCAGCCTCTTCGACAACGATCCGCTGTGGAGTGAAGGCGAATTGAGTACGTTGATCAAGCGCCAGTTCGGACCTACCGGACTGAAGCATCTGCTTGGTGTCTTGATTGCAGCGGAAGATCAAGCGCGCGAAACGGGGTCGATCCATTCCGGGTTTATCTTCGACGCCAGCCGGCACCTCGACATTCTCGGCTACACGCGTTCGAATCGCGTCAACGGAAAAGGTTATCACACTGCGCGGCATTTGAAAGAAGCGCGGGAGATCGTCACGCTGCTGTGCTCACTCACGATCGTTCAGGAAATTCGCCTCGGTACGCGTCGCGGCACGACGTTGAAGATCAAGCTCCTGCAAGACGAAGCGTCCGCCGAAGCGTGGGAAGAAACCATCGCAGATGGCGACAAACTGAAGGAACGCATCGTCACGAATGAAAAGATTTTCCTTCGCTTCAACCCGCACCTGTTCGTCGCCGCTGTGGAAGGCACTGAACAGATTCGCTACATGTACACGCTGCAGTTGCAGAAACTCGCGCGCGAAAATCAGCGCACGCACAGCATGACGCTGACGCTCGGGGTGCATCTGCCGATCAAATTCCGCATGAACGCCGGGCGCAAATTGGAACTCACCGCGCGTTCGTTCCTGCGCATGGCTGGAATTGTCGAAGAAGATTACACGCGCTACGAACACCTCGACAAACTTGAAAACACGTTGCGTTACATGGTCGAGCAAGGATACATTAGCGCGTTCGAAACCGAACGCTATCGCTACGCGGCCGCGCCCGAAACGCCCGACAAACCAGTCAAACGATCGCGCGCGCAGTTGGAACTGAAGTCGACAGAATCGCTCCATCCCGGCGAACCGCTCGAAGAAATGTGGCGCGTCGATCCGCCCGAATTCCTGCGCGACATGCTCATCGGTTCCGACACCGCCAGCGCGAAGATGCAGGCGCAATTGGATGAACTCGCTCGAACGAGCGCCCCGCGGGGACCGCGCGCCTACCCGTTGCTCCCTGGCTTCGAGCCGGGTGGCCGTCCGCCCGGAGCGGGAGAACGCCTCAAACAGATTCGCAGCGATTTAAAAATGCAGCAACTCGAACTCGCCAAAAAACTGGGCGTCACACAAGCCGCCGTCTCGATGGCCGAAGCCGGCAAACGCCCGAAAATGGCGCAGCGACTATTGGAAATGGCGCGGCGAATTATTCCCGACGCTCAGCAGGCCGCGAAGATTCAGGCGACTTTGTCCGCTCCGATTCCAGCGGCCGCAGAATCAAACGGCAACGTTACCGAAGTTGATACCGACGAAGCGCACGAAAACGGAACAGCGTCTTAAAAAGGATTTATGTCCACTTCGACACCCCGAATTCGTCGCGCCGTGTACGCCGGGTCGTTCGATCCCGTGACCAACGGCCACATGCACATGATTCGGGAAGGGGCGCAGCTTTTCGATGAACTGGTTGTCGCCATCGGCAGCAATCCCGACAAGCGCTACACGTTTTCGTTGGACGAGCGGATGGAATTCCTGCGCCTCTCCGTCGAGGGCATTCCCAACGTGAAGCTCGATCACTTTGAAAATCTATTCCTCGTCGATTACGCCAATTCGATCGACGCACGGTACGTTTTGCGCGGCATCCGCAACCCCAACGATTATGAATATGAACGCGGCATGCGGCACATCAACGAGGACATGAATCCGAACGTCGTCACCGCGTTCCTGATCCCGCCGCGGCAGATTAGCGAAGTGTCGTCGAGCTTCGTCAAAGGTCTCGTCGGCCCGCGCGGTTGGGAGCGCGTCGTCAAAGACTACCTTCCGCCCGCGACTTACGAACACTTCGTTGCACACTTCAGCCAGAAACCGTAGCGAGCTTACAAAATAATGCGGCGCGAACAATTCAGTCCGCGCCGCAGGGTGGATCGTGTGCGTTAGTTATCCGAATTGCGCGAATCGTGATAGGAGTTTCGCACGTCCGGTTCGGTTCCAACGTTGCCAATATACATGACCTTGGACTTGATCTGTTCGACCATCAAACCGAGTTGCGATTTATAATTGTCGTCAACGATCCCGGACTTCATGCGGTAGCCATATTGCGTCTTGCCGTGTTTGGCTTCTTCGCGCGACCACTTTTCTTCCGGTTCCAACTCGAAGCCAGCCAATGTCGGCAATTTGCGTTCGACCACGCAACCGACGTAGAACCATTTTTTCTCCGCGTTTTTCGGATCGTATTCATCCTGCTCGATCGGACCTTCGCCGACCGTCAGACCTTCGCCGACGACAGTGGGTGATGAGCGGAAATTTCGGACGAGCGGATGGTATTCGTTTTGAGCCGACGAGACTTCATCGAGTTCTTCGATCTTCGGCAGGTTCTTGCCTTCTTTCCATTCGTCGTGCAGTTTGTCCGCAGCTTTTCTGGCCAATGTGACCGATTCGCTGACCTTTAACTGTTCGACGATCTTGTCCTTCGCCTGCTCCTGCGTCTTTGTCACTTCAGCCGTGTACTTCTTCGCGCGGCACACAATCCCGCCCAGTTCAGGCTTCTTCTCGTCAAGCCAGCGGAACGACGTGAATTCGTAAAGATGGGCGGTCTGCGAGGCCAGCATCGCTTCGCTTTGGTTGGGAGACCCCTTCGTGTAGTTGAAGAGGTTCGTCGCCAACGACAGGTCGGGTGCGTTCACTTCCAACTTGCCCTTGCTGTATTTTTCTTCAGTCTGTTCGGGCGTTTCCCAGCGAATAAACTTGTGCTTGGCGACCCATGCGGCCATGTCAACCGGCTTGGCGTCCTTGTTTTTTGGGTCTTTCGCCTTCGCTTCGTCGTCCGACAATTCCTTCAACGCCTTCGCCACATTGTCCTGAACAGTCCGTTTCAATTCACTGACTTTGTCTTCGCGCCACATGCGTTCGACTTCGGTCTTCACTGCGTCAAAGGGTTTGAACGCATCTTTCTTGGTCGGATCGGTCGTGTCTTTGAAATAGACGACTTTGTAGGTGTCGTAGGACTTCTTCAAATCGTCGGCGCTTGGCTTGATATCCGC
>JANXLS010000220.1 GCA_025355035.1 Planctomycetota bacterium
TCTTCGTACGGAACGATGCGGATGTCCGACGCGCTCCCCAATAACTCCTTCACGCGCCGTGCCAATTGCAAAATCGTGACTTCGTGGTTTGTGCCGATGTTGATGACTTCGCCGCGCGCTTCGGGCGTTTGCATTAATTGCGCCATGGCACCCACGACGTCATGGACGTGGCAGAAGCAGCGTGCTTGATTGCCATCACCGTAGACTGTGATCGGTTTGTTCTCCAATGCCTGACGGACAAACGTCGGCAAGACCATGCCGTAACGACCGGTTTGGCGCGGGCCGACGGTGTTGAACAAACGTACGATCACAACAGGCAGGCGCGTTTCGCGGAAGTGTGCAAGTGCCAGAAATTCTTCGAGCGCTTTCGCGGATGCATAGGCCCAGCGCTGCTTGTCCGTCGCCCCCATCACGCAATCGCCGTCTTCGCGGAAAGGCAGTTCGGTTGACTTGCCGTACACTTCGCTCGTCGACGTGATCAAGACGGGCTTGCGATAGCGACTGGCGAGGTTCAGCACGGAGTTTGTACCCTTTACGATTGTCTCGATGGATTGAACGGGACGTTCGAGAATCAGCTTCACGCCGACGGCACTGGCGAGATGGAAGATCGGGCCGCTCTCGCGAATCGTCTGTTCGAGCAGTGCTTCATTCAGCACCGAACCGATCAGCAGTTTAACGCGCGGATTGTTTTCGAGGTGCGCGATGTTGCGATAGCGCCCGGTCGAAAGGTCGTCGAGCAGCGTGATTTCGTTCGTCGGATTGAACGCCAACAATCGGTCCGCGAGATGTGAGCCGATGAATCCGGAACCGCCAGTAATCAGATAACGCAAGCGTGAATCTCCTTATCCAATCAATCATACGAAGGGAACGCCCCAACTGTTGGGCGAAATCCGGAAAGGTGCACGATTGTGATATCCATTTATTCGGATACGATTCGTAAAGAATGTTCTCTCGCAGAGGCAATTACGCAAAGAGCGGCAATACGATAAGGCATTAATATGAAACCTCGGATTGCGATTTTGGATTGGGCGGCGGCGCATTTGGGCGATCCGGAAGCGACCGTGGAGCGTGCGGTCATCGGCGACGCGGCGGATGTGACGACATACTATTGCAACAGCGACGCCGATTTTACGGATGCGATTGTCGACTCCGACGCGCTGATCGTGTGGCACAATTGCCCGATCGGCGCGGCGGGAATTGAACGCCTGCGAAAATGCCGCGCGTTGATTCGCAACGGCGTCGGTTTCGACAGCGTCGATATTCACGCCGCTGCGCGCTGCGGAATTCCGGTGTGCAACGTTCCGGACTATGGCACGGAAGAAGTCGCCGATCATGCAATCGCGTTGGCGCTCGTTTTGGTGCGGCAGCTTTTTCCGCTGGATGTTGAAGCCAAGAAACTCGGCTGGACGATTCCGACTCCGGAGAAGATGCGACGGTTGAGTTCGTTGAAATTCGGCGTGATCGGCCTGGGACGCATCGGTACAGCAACGGCACTCCGCGCGAAAGCGCTGGGATTCAACGTCAGCTTCTTCGATCCGAATCTTCAGAATGGCGTTCACAAAGCGATCGGAATCCGGCGCGAACGAACGTTGGATGAACTGTTGAAATTGTCGGACGTGGTCTCGGTACATTGTCCACTGAATGCGGAGACGCGGCATTTGATCGCCGAGCGCGAGTTGGCGCTGATGAAGCCGAGCGCGTACCTCGTTAACACCGCGCGGGGTGGGGTGGTGAAGAAGACAGCGATTCTGGCTGCGTTGCGCGAGGGACGATTGGCCGGTGCGGGATTGGATGTCATCGAAGACGAACCGCTGAAAACCGCTGAAGAAGCCGCGACACCGAACCTGATCGCGACGTGCCACGCGGCATTTTACAGCGTCGAATCAAAGCTCGAAATGCGCGCGTCGTCGGCTCGAATCGCGCGCGCGGCGGTGTTGGGCGAGGCGTTGGAGAATGTCGTAAATGGGATCCGGAAAGAGCGATGACAATCATTCATGACGAGTACGAGTTGGTTGACGGCATTGAACGCGTCGATTTTGATTGCGTGCATCCGTGGCTCGCGAACACCTATTGGACTCCTGGCATTTCGCGCGAAAAGGTTGTGCGCGCGGCGAAGCATTCGGCACTCGTCATCAGCGCGTTGACGCGCGAGGGCAAGCAGGCGTCGTTCGGACGGATCGTTTCGGACAAGACGCGCTTCGCTTATTTGACGGACTTCATCGTTGGCGAGGAGCATCGCGGAAAAGGGTTGGGGCAGGCGATGGTACGGTTTGCCTTGGAGCATCCCGAGTTTTCGACGGTAACGAATTGGTGTTTGATGACACTGGACGCTCACGGCGTGTATGAAAAAATGGGTTTCAAACCGATCACGGAACCGGAGTGTAAAACGGACCGCTGGATGGCGCTGATTCGAAAACCATCGTGAAGCGCTATTTTGTTTTCGGCACGTCTTTCCATGATTTCGATTCAAAGTATTTGATCGCACCATTTTCCTCGATGGCGATGAAAACCGCCGTGCCGGGAAGGGAGTCGATGACGTCGACGGCGGCTTCAACGCCGAGAATTCCGGATTTCGCGAGCGCATCGGAGGTCGTGCAATCGGGAGCAACGAGCGTCACGCTGCTGCGGCCCTCCATCGCTTTGCCCGTCTTCGGATCGACGATGTGCGAGTAGCGTTTCCCGTTTTTGTCGAGATGTTGTTCTGCGTCGCCAGACGTGGAAACTCCTGCATTTTTCAACAGCAGGCGCAGGGGTTCTTTCTGATTTTCGTCGAGTGGCCTGACATCAATCGTCCAGCCTGCTTTGCCGGGCGGTGGATCGCCGACACCCACATCGCCCCCTCCGACGACAAGCGCGTTCGGGAAGCCTTTTTTCTTCAGCAGCAGCAATGCCTGATCGACGGCGTAGCCTTTCGCAATCCCGCCCAAATCAAGTTTCATCCCCGGACGTGCGAGTCGAACGGTGCGCTCTTTTTCGTCCAGAATCACGTTGGACATCCCAACACATTCTTTCGCTTTAGCCAAATCGGCCGGATCAGGAAGTTTATTTTCCGCCCGTGCTTTTCGCCACAGGTGAACGACCGGGCCGACCGTCACATCGAACGCTCCGCATGTGTTTTTGTTGAACGTTGCGGCGCGTAAGAGCAGGTTGAAGATGTCGTCGCTAACTTTAACCGCCGACCCGCCCGCCCCGGCACAGAGTCGCATGAGTTCACTGTTCTCGTTGTAGTCCGTCATCATCGCGTCAAGTTGCTCGATCCGATCGAACGCGCCGCGAGCGGCCCTGGTGGCGTCGGATTCATTCTTCGCGAACAACACCACGCGAAACGTCGTACCCATGCAGGGCAAGTTGAAAGCGAAGCGCTGGAATTCGGATTCTGCCGCCGAGGCTGTGATTGCCAAAGCGGCTAAAGTCATCGAAAAAATGCGAATCATGAATGATCCTGTTCACACGTCAATTTTCTTGTCAGGCCTGATGTAATTAAGATACCACATGACGCAAAACAGGAGGAATTGGCCCAGCACAAAATGGAGTTGGATGACAAAAATACACGCTGCTGAGACGGCGACACTGGCGGCGCTCCAAATAAGGCCGGAGCGTCGCTCCATAGACGCAATACGGAAGAACAGGATCGCGCAGAGTATGACGACGACGGGAGTGGTGGCGCTCATGAGGATCCCTTACGACATTGGAAAAATGAGCGAGCAAGTGCAACACGCCGAATGCCAGCAGGACCGGTGACTCTTCTTGTGAGCCCTAACCTGGAGAGCACGTGTCATTCAGCAAGCATGATTGTTTTCGGGTAGGCGACTCGTCGTTTACTTCACCGCGACCACCGGCGAATATGCGCCGGTATTCTGGCGTTCTTTGATCGCTGAAATACTCGCCTTGGCTTCGTCCATTTTGCGCATGCCTTCCAGCAGCAGATGCATCGTGTTCCCCTCAACCGTGCGGATTTGCGTCGCGGGGCCGGGTTCGAATTGGAACGATCCTTTGCTTAAATGGAACAGCAAAAACAACGCTTCTGAACCGACGATTTCGTTCAGTTCCGCGTGATGCACTTTGCCATCAACGAAATGAACGTCGCCCGTGCGCACACCATCGAAAATCTTCAGTGTTCCAGTCAGACGCAGCGGCTCGATCAAGTTGAGAATCTGGGCGAATTGCAGCGTACCCAGCTTTCCAGAGAAAAGCGCGCTTTCCAAATTATTCGCTGCAACCGCCAGCATGCCCGAATTCGTTTGTGTCGCAGAAAACCTCCCTGACGGGTCGACGGTTCTGCGTTTTACCGGCTGAATACGGGTGGGCGGCGTCGGAACGGCCGTCGCATCAGTTTCTTCGGACTCGTCGAGGTGCTTGGGCTTCGCGGTCGTCGGCACATTGGCCGCGAGCACATTTTTAACAGCAGACAAAAACTGCGGAGCAGGACACGGCAATGCCAGCCACGCGTCGCGAGCCGTCTCCGGCCAAACGCCTTCGAATTTCGGCGGCATGCAATTGTCGGTGGTCAGAAACAAATACGGAATTGAAAACGTGTTGCGTGATGTTCGGCACGCTCGAAACAGGGCGAGCGAATCGTGCGTCAAATGTGTGATGTCTTGAACCACACAGCGCACGCTTCCACTCCGAACAATCTCCCACGCATCCGTCGTGGACTGAGCCGTCAAAACCGTTGCGCCTGCTTTATTCAAAATAGATGCCAGCGCGCCCAGCGTATTTGCGCTGCGACAGACCAGCAGCACACCCGAATTGGGTGCGCCATCGCTGTCAAATAAACTCGTATCGACCACAACCCCGTCCTTGTATAAATCGTTATCTGGGCTTCACAGTATCTACATATACTATAAGCTGTAACGCCTCGAATGAATAGAAAAATCCGCGCCGAAATGCACATTGCATAAAAATCGCACTCATTTTGCGCATTGTTCAGCTTCGTTTTCAACTCCGCAAAATCAACGTCTGCTTTTTCGTTGTATCAGAAGCCAGTTGCCCGCACGCGGCCATCGCATCTTCCCCGCGTGAACGCCGAAGCGTGTTGAACACGCCGAACTCCCGCAACCCGTCGCGAAACGCCGCCAGGCGTTCCGGGCTCGACCGACGAAACGCGCTCCCCGGATACGGATTGAATTCCAGCAGATTCACTTTTGCCGGCATTCCAACAATCCATTCCGAAAGCCGCCGCGCATCTTCGCGCGAATCGTTGACGCCATCGAGCAGCAGATATGCGACCGTCACCGACTCCCGATTTCGCCACGGAATGCCCAGCAAAATCTCGCGCAATTCGTTCACGCCGCAGAGCCGGTTCAGCGGCACGATCCGGCTCCGAACGTCGTCCGTTGTTGCGTGCAGGCTAATGGCCAGCGCACCGACGCCCAGTTCCCAAAACGGTCGAATCCGCGCACCGACACCAGCCGTGCTCACCACCAGATGCCGGTTCGCAAATCCCAACCCCGCCACATCCGCCAAAATCCGACACGCGAGGACGACGTTCACTTCATTGTGTAGCGGCTCGCCCATGCCCATGAACACCAGATTCGAAATCGTTCGACCTGCCGCATCCGGTTCGAGCGCCCACGTTTCATTCGCCAGACGAACTTGCTCAACGATTTCCCACGCATCGAGATTCCGCATCAACCCCATCGTCGCCGTGTTGCAAAAAGCACACCCCGCCGCGCAACCGACCTGGCTCGAAACACACAGCGTCACCCGATTCGGCGACGGAATCACCACCGACTCAATTGCATTCCCACCTGAAACAAGTATCCGCAGTTTCAACGTCCCGTCGCTCGCGCGGTGAACACAGTCGATCGCCAGCGTTTGAAGCGGCGGCAACGTTTCAAGAAATCGCTTGCACGACGCACTGACTTCCGTCATCGCGTCGATCGTCCGAGCTCCATAACGATGCAGCTCCTGAAACACCTGCCGCGCCTGAAACGCGTTAACTCCTCGCGCCGCAAAATAGTCCTGAAGCTCTGGAAGCGGCATTGAATGGAGCGGAGCGGGCGATTGCATGTGGAGCCTGTTTCGAAATAAATCGATTCTAAAAAACGCATTCACTCACGGACGCCAAGAACCGCGAAGTCGCGAAAAAGGCGTTGAGCTCCGCGCACTACTTCCACGGAGCCTGCAAACCCAAATCATTCAGCTTCTCTTCAAATTCATTTCGTTCGCGATGCCGCTTAAGCCCTTTATCGTCGCGGATCAGCCAACCAAATTCCTGCGCCTTCGCCACAGCGTCTACAATTCTTCCGGACGCAATCGCTCCGAGCACTTCCATCTCCAAGCGCGACAGATGCTCCGCGTTGAAGTGGTAGTCCATGTACGCTTCCCACGAATAGGGGCACCAGCGTTTCACGATCTCTTCGCCCAGCACTGTCGCGTAGGCGCGGATCTCTTCCTGCGCGTGACTGTCCATGCGCAGCCCGATGAAATGCAGCAGATTATGCAGATCGCACTTCCAGTATGCTTCCGTGTACGTCGAGAGGGGGAGATCCTTTCGCGCCTGCTCGCGCGCCACGCCCTTCGCGAGCCGATCGTCGTACAACGCGCGGGAGAGGTTCAGCAACTCTGCTTCTTTCAGCGATAAGTCGTTGCCGAGCGTCGTGTCCAAAAAACCGGCGCTTCCCTGGCGATTCTCAGCAGCCTGCTTGCGCCACAAATCGGGCGTCGTGCGCTGAGCGGCATCGATCGCCACTGAGTAACGTGTTGAATACTCGTTGACATTTGCCGTGCGGTGACGGATCCACTGCCGCCAGCAATCCATCGGAACGCGCACGTGAAATTTGATCTCGCACATTTCAAACGGCGTCGTGTGCCGATGCCGTAGAAGGTAGCGAATCAGTCCACGATCCTCGCTCACCTTCTTCGTCCCGATCCCGTACGACACGCGAGCGGCCTGCACAATCGCCGCATCCGAGCCCATGTAATCGACGACGCGGATGAACCCGTCATCGAGCACTTTGAATACTTTGCCCAAAATCTCATCGAGCGCCGGGACCGACAAACGCGCCAGCTTCTCAGCAGTTTCTGCCATCTCTTTTTCCAATCCGTAATCGAGGACTCTTTAACGAGTATATTAATCGCAAGCCCATTTTTAAACAATCAAACAATTAATTCGACGACCCGGGGGAAGCTTGGACAGACGGGGCCAAGCGAGACGAACTCTTTGCCTTGGTCGCGCTCGCACCGTCGCACTCCCGAAGTCGAATTGGAAGTTGTAGAGCCTGCCCCGGAAAAGTAGTGTAAGAGGGCTGGCTTCTACGGGGGTGCGAATCGTTAAAAAATTTATCCAAGCGCAGAGCTTAAAGTCGGAGTCTGACACCCATGACCAACCAAAATCCGAAAGTAGACGTCTATTTCAAAAGCGTAAAAAAGTGGTACGATGAATTGCAGATGCTACGAAAAATCATACTCGACTGCAGTCTGACTGAAGAACTCAAGTGGCGGGTCCCGTGTTACACTCTGCAGGGCAGCAACATTGTGATCATCGGTGGATTCAAAGAATACTGCGCGCTGACGTTCGTCAAAGGTGTCTTGTTGAAAGATTCCACGGGTATCCTGCTTAAACCCGGCGAGAGCACGCAGTCCGCGCGCCTGATCCGCTTCACCCGCGTTCAGGAAATAGTCAACTTGGAACCCGTTTTGAAAGCCTATATTAACGAAGCCATTGACGTGGAAAAAACCGGTCTAAAAGTGATTTTTAAAAAGACTCCCGAACCGGTTCCCGAAGAACTCCAATCGAAACTGGATGAAATCCCCGCCTTAAAAACAGCGTGGAATGTTTTGACGCCCGGACGCCAACGCGCCTACATCCTCTACTTTTCTGCGCCCAAACAATCCAAATCAAAACAGTCACGAATCGAAAACTCCATGCTGAAAATTCTCGCTGGAAAAGGAATCAACGATTGCACCTGCGGTCTCTCCAAAAGGCTGCCCGCTTGCGACGGCTCACACAAAGCAATTCGATGAGTTCGAATAAGGGCGGTGCCCCAGAACTGTACCTTGCTCTTGGCCGGGAAGCACGGATTTGAAACACGAGTTCATTGAATTACAATTCAGATCCCGATCGAAGCAAATTCAACATCATCCGAGGCGAATTCAAAATTATGCTCGACACACCCCACATAACGCAAACCACAGCTCAACCCACCGCCGTTATCCACCTCACCATTCCGCGCGCCGAAATTCGTAACGTCATGGGCCCCGGCATCCGCGAATTGATGTCCACCGTCGCGGCGCAAGGCATCAAACCTGTCGGCCCGTGGTTTTCCCACCACTTGAAGATGGCGAAAGACATTTTCGATTTCGAGATCAGCGTTCCCGTCAGCGCGCCCGTCACCGCTTCGGGCCGAGTAACGCCCAGCCAATGGCCCGCGTTGAAAGTCGTACGGACAACATACCACGGCCCTTACGAAGGTCTCCCCGGCGCGTGGAGCGAATTCATGACATGGATCGCCGCCAACGGCCATTCACCCGCCCCGGACCTCTATGAATCTTACGT
>JANXLS010000275.1 GCA_025355035.1 Planctomycetota bacterium
GTCAAACGCAGTGCCGACAGGTACGTGCGCAAAAACGGCTCCGGACAAATAGACGTAGTTGCTGTGCATTCGGATGATCACTTCGCCGGATTTCAACAACTCCTTGAAATTCGGAACGTCGAATGCGACGACGCCATTGCCAACTCGCCCTGGCGCAAGATCGCCTAACGCTGGCGTATAACGCAATTGCCCCGACCCAACTTTCTCATTTAGCGCGCCAGGATCGCCACCGCCAGCTTCTTTGTTAATGTGCTCGCCGGAATTCGACCAGTTTCGTGTGATGCGCTCGCCGGGGCGCAACTGAATGTTGACTTCGTATCCTTGCGAATAGCCGTACTCATACAGAAATGCTTTGCCGTCTTTTCCGCCGCCGCGACCGTCGTATTCCTGCATGGTCGAGTACCAGCCGTGTGTTGCGGCGGGGAGCCAGCCGTTGATGTCGTAAGCTGTCGTGTTCGCGAGGATTTCCGGGCCTTTTTTCCAACCGCCGTTCAAGCCAAATTTGTAGAGCTTATCGTTGTTTTTGCGGAAGTCGGGATTTTTGTCGTACCACTTTCCAACGTCGGCGATGATGTCTTCGACGCCCGCGATCGTGCCGTCGCTCTTTTTGAAATAGCAGACCAGCGAGGCGTCGAAGAGATGCCACGCTCCATCGAAAAATATTTCCGGGACACTGTGGCCGTTGATGCCCCAACCGCGGGCTTTCAAACCGGCGGCTCGAGCCAGCGCGCAGATGTTCGATGATTCGCAGCAGCACATGTTGTAGCCGTAGACGTTGAATGTTTTGAGCGGGTCATGAACGTCGCCGCCGTCACCGGTAAAGAATTCCAAGGGCGGCGGATCCTGATGCCGGAACTTCACAACAGTCGTCCAGACGGTGAGCGCTTTCTGTTGGTCGGTCATGCCCTCTTTGATGAACGCTTTTTTCCAGGCGTCGATACTCGAGACGTCTTCGACTTTGTCGGACGTGACGGAGATGTGGCTGACGATGGCGGGTTCACCGGCCACGAGCCATGTGGCTGCGAACAGTAAACCGAAAGCGACGGGTCGAAGCATTGAATCGTCCTTTTTTGATCGAGTTGAAAAGTTTGGTGGTTTGCAAAACCACAACTCCATCTACCTACCCTTCAATTGAATGGATGCGAACTTGATTTCGGATTCTGTACCGGCATTCGTTTAAAATAAGAAGTTTGAACGAAACAGCACATGTCCCTCGCGGAAACCTGCCGTCCCTCGATTTCGCTTTCGATTCGATGGCTTTCTGCTAAAATCACATACTTGATGAACGACGAAGTCACTTTCAACATTTTAACGATCATTCTGCTGATTCTGGCCAACGCCTTTTTCGTTGCTGCGGAGTATGCGCTCGTTCGTGTTCGACGGACGAAGATTGAGAAGATGATCGGCGAGGGTGTCCGTGCCGCGGTAGTTGTGCGCCAGTCGTTGGAGCAGATGGACTGCTTGTTCCTCGGAGAGGGGAGGGATCGTCGTCTCGTCAACAAACAACGGATCGCTGCCGGTCCAGCCGAGCCACAAGCGTGTTGCCAGAATAATCTTCGCACGATGTCGGCTACGCAGAAATGCAGATAGAAAGCGCTCCCAGCAGAGAGCTAGGCGTCGATT
>JANXLS010000276.1 GCA_025355035.1 Planctomycetota bacterium
AACCGAATGCTTTTGGGTTGTAGTATTTGGAAATCGCTTCGTCCTTTACACCTAAACCCCTAAGGCAGAAGGTCACGGCGTTTTCGATCAACAGGGTTCGGGACATTTTATAGTCGGCCACAGATGCAGACGGCGTGTGTACGAAAGCGAGCATCATGAGCACGTGTTGAATGAGCCATCCCGAGCCGACGGGTTTTTCGATTCCCTTGCGCAGATCGCCGGCCTTGAAAGCCGCGACAGCACACGCGTTGAATTTAGCGATCCAGGTGGTTTCAATGTGCTTAAAAATAACGCGGGCATACTCGCCATCTTCGCTGAGACTGCGAAGCATCAGCCTATGAAGCATGCGCGTTTCCTCATTTCCGCCGACGACTTTAGAGCCGATAAAATGAAGCATCACCGCGAGCGTCGATGTGGACGGGGTCAGTTCAAGAAGCTTCTCCGCCTCGCTCCACGTCTCGCTGTTTTGGCAGAGCGACAGCATGGCTTTGTAAATCGCTTCCTTGCTCGGAAAATGTCGAAAGATCAAGGCTTCAGACACCCCGGCTTCTTCCGCGAGCTCGCGCGTGGTGACTCCGTGGAAGCCCTTTTCCGAGAAGAGATGACGCGCGGCTTCGATGATCAATCCGCGTCGTTTCTCGCTGCTTATGCGTGTCTTTTTCTTCATGATGCAGATGTTAGCGTTCACTTACTTCGTTGTCAATTCAGATTCTGAAAGAGGTTCGATGTACCCATTGGTAAGCAAAAGGTCAACGTTGATCCGGAGTTCAGTTCTGCGGATCAAATGCGAGAGACGGGAGGGTTTGAACTGGAGCCAGAGCGTTTCGATGGTGACCGGTTTTCGGGCGAGAATCGCCAGGATTTCCGCCCATACGTCCCGCGCATAAAACGATGTTGGCGGAATCCCATTCAGTTTTTTTGCGTAGGCATCCAGCCAATCCAGGCCAGTGCCGGTAATGCACAGAACAACCGTGGACGGAGCAAACGGGTTCATGGTCGAGCGCCGATGTTAACACGTCAATCGTACTTCACGTACAGCAACCAATCCAAGCGTGCCCTTGCCCCAGCGACAAGAGGGAACTTCAAGGACTTCCTCTAAAATAGTGCGGGGCGACCTCATGGTCGCCCCGCGTTCATAATCAATGACCCACGCCGCGTCGCTTAGCGCTTCTTCTTCGCGGCAGGCCTGGCCTTGGCCGGAGCCGCCCTCTTGGTTGGCGCAGCTTTCTTAGCTGGGACTGCCTTCTTTGCAGGAGCGGCCTTCTTCGCGGGCGCAGCTTTCTTGGCGGCGTCCTTTTCTTCGATGACGGCCTGAGCGGCAGCCAAGCGAGCAATCGGGACGCGGAACGGCGAACAGCTCACGTAGTTCAAGCCGATCTTGTGGCAGAACTTGACGCTCGCGGCTTCACCACCGTGTTCGCCGCAGATCCCGATCTTGAGCTTCGGATTCGTGCTGCGTCCACCGGCGATACCGATCTTCATCAGCTTGCCCACGCCGGCCTGATCCAGTGACTGGAACGGATCGGCCTTGAAAATCCCGGCCTTCTTGACATCAACATAATCGGGCAGAAAGCGTCCGGCATCGTCGCGGCTCAACGCCATCGTCATCTGCGTCAAGTCGTTGGTGCCGAAACTGAAGAATTGCGCCTTCTTTGCGATTTCATCCGCAAGGAGTGCTGCGCGCGGCACTTCAATCATCGTGCCGACCAGGTAATCGAGTTTCACGCCTGCCGCTTCGGTGACCTGTTTGACGATCGCGCGCGTCTGGCCTTCGAGCAAGTCGAATT
>JANXLS010000295.1 GCA_025355035.1 Planctomycetota bacterium
CCGTTTGAACTGCGGATTACTATTGATTGATCAACGCAGATGAACACCGTGAAATATCTGCGACCCTCCGCGTTCATCTGCGCGCTTTCACACGTCGACCGGCCCAAAATTAACGTTTTCGCCCCTCCCCCATCCTAATGAAGTCAGTCTCCATAACCGTTCCATAAATTGCACATGTGTGCACAACATCATAAACCTTCGCTAGCCCTCATGGACTCTCATATTGCCATTCCAATTCCGTTCCAAAACATGCACATTGTGCGCGTTTTTTTTATTTTCGATATCTTTAGCCATTCATTCAATCCGTTATTCTACATGCACCTCAACCCATTTCTCCTCATAGATCCGCGCATTTCTAACAGGGCGCGGGGCAATAGTTCGACGCTCCTTCCTCTTCTATACAACGGATGAAATTTTGACTTTTGACACAGGTGTGCTCAATTCATCTGAATGACGCCAAAATCAAGTACCTCACTCAAGCCGCGCAGCCGCAAATGGGCAGGGCTTTTCCGCGGCGGTGTACTCAGATCGCCGGCGTCCCCGTGTTGTCTGAACGTTTCTCCAACAGCCTTCCGAATGTCACCGCACCATCGCCAAACTTGCCGCGCAATTTGTCGATCGCCACAGCCGCGCGTTCTTTCTTTTGGTTGTCACCATCCGAAAATAGGCTCTGTTGCGCCGCGTTCGCCCGGACGAGATGCGTCGCCGCGACGCCCAACAATCGGACGCCGCGGCCATTCAATTCGACGCGCTCGCGCAACATCGTCCGTACGGCATGATACAGCGGTTCGCCGAGGTCCGTCGGTTCCTCGAACATCGAAGCGCGTGAGATGCGCGTGAAATCGGCGAACTTCACCTTCAGCGTCACGCCGCCACACTTCAATTCCGCAGCACGTAAACGGCTCGAAACTTCATCGCAAAACGCGAACAGTTCGCGTTCCATCGCGTCGATGTCGTACAAATCTTTCGCAAACGTATTTTCCCGCCCGAGCGATTTTGAAATCCCGCCGCATTCGACTTCGCCCGAATCAATCCCTTGAGCCAGCGACAGCAGTCGCGTCGCATTCTCGCGACCCATCCGACGAGACAGCCATTCCTCATCGAGTGCCAAAAGGTCGGCGATCTTCACGATGCCAAGTTCCGCCAACCGGTCCCCGGTCTTCGCCCCGACGCCCCATAAACGCGAAACCGGAAGCGGATTCAACACCGCCGCGGCATGTTCGCGCCCGGGCGGAATAACGACAAAGCCGTTCGGCTTTTTCAAATCACTTGCGACTTTGGCGAGGAATTTATTTTCAGCAACTCCGACCGAAGCGACCAAACCTGTTTCTGAAAGAATGTCGTGCTTGATCCGGCGACCGATCGTCTCAGCACTTCCGAAAAGCTTGATCGATCCAAGAACATCCAGATACGCTTCATCCAACGAAACCGATTGAATCTGATCGGTATAGCGTTCAAAAACCGCGTGAACCTCATGGGATTTCTCAGCGTACCGATCCATGCGCGGGACACGCCAAATCGCGTTGGGACACAGCCGCGCCGCCTGAGAACTCGGCATCGCCGACTTCACCCCAAATGCGCGCGCCTCATAACTCGCCGTGCAAACCACGCCGCGCGAATCCGGCCGCCCGCCCACAATCAACGGCTTCCCCTTCAATTCCGGAAAGTCCAGAATCTCCACCGCCGCATAAAACTGATCGAGATCAACATGAATGATCGATGGCATAAGTTCTGATTTTACTCTCGCAAAGAGGCAAAGTCGCAATCCGGTTCGATTGCCCTTTAGAAATCCTCCGACGCATTTACTGTTTCTTGATTTGTGCCAGGATTTCCGAGAGTCGTTTGCGTGCGATTTGTGATTCCGCAGTTTCCAAATCCTGCGAAATGAGAATCTCGCGCATCGGCGATCCGCTGATGTCATACAGTTCGCCATTCTCTCGCAACTTGTACTTCTCACCGCGCACAAACCACTTGTCTGCAATCTGCGAAAAAACCCATTCGCGTGACATGCCCTGTTGTCCGCGCAACAGATGCGCGAAGCTCACCCCGTCGATCGTGTTCTCACGATGCTCGCCATCGAATTGCGGCACAGGCACTCCAACGAAGTCTAAAATCGTCGGATAAAAATCGGTGAAGTCGACCAACTCTTTCAGTACTTGCCCCGGCACAATTCGCCCCGGCATCGATGTCAACAGTGGCACCCAGCTCCCGCGATCGCCCGTCTGCCCTTTTTGCCCCGGCACGACATGCCCGTTGAATTTCGCATGGAGACGAAAATCCAATCCATTGTCGCCTGCAAAAATAACCAACGTATTCTCCCGCAGTCCAAGCTCCTCAAGCTTCTTCATCAATTGGCCGACTTCGTTGTCGCAATACTCGACCATGAATTTAAAATTTTCCTGCCCGTCCTTTTCACCGGCTTTCGGATTCAACGGAGTCGGCATGAACGGCGCGTGGACCAGCCCCATCGGATAGTACAGAAAAAACGGTTTCGGATTCGCGCGGCGCTGTTCCAAATAATGCAGAACCCACGCCTGATAAATATCCGGACCGTATCGTCCCGGCTTGGGCTTGTCGTAATAAATATAGGCGTGACGAAAGCAACGCTGAACGTCGAAACCACACGCTTGAATGTGCGGAGAGAACACGTAATCGTTGCTTTCCTCGTCGTACTTATCGTTCTTTTTTTGCTCGAAATTATTCCAGCCGAGATGCCATTTGCCCGCAATCGCCGTGTCGTAACCGGCGTCCTTTAGGGCCATCGCCAGCGTCGGATGTCGATACCAATCCAGTTCCTTCACCGCGCCGCTGCGCCCGGCGATGTCGATGAATCCCGTTCGAAAATTATATTTTCCAGTGAGCAGTTGCGCGCGACTGGGTGAACACACCGGCGTCGCAAAACACGTCGCGAATTGAATGCCGCTCCGTGCCAGCGCATCGATGTTCGGCGTCTTGTACGACGACCCGCCATAACAATTCAAACATTCAATGCCCAGATCGTCAGCGAGAACAAACAGAATGTTGGGACGAACGGGTGCTGGCTCGCCTGCAATGCATTTGATTTGAGCGCACACCATTGCCGCAGTCCACAGGAGCGCAGAAAGTCTCAGATCGTTTTTCATCGTCTCTCATTTCAACGTCGACAAATATTCCACCAAATGTCGGATCTCGAATTTTGTCAACACATTGGTCAGTGGCGGCATCGTCGATTCTTCCTGATTCTTCCGAGTCTTGATCTCGCTCTTCAAAATCTCGACGAGTTTCCCCTCGCCGGGCATCACCGCGATTTTCGTTTCATCTTCGCTCTTCAAGATTCCACTGACCATCTTTCCGTCCGATGTTCGGATCGCGACGGACTCAAACCCCTTCGCAATCTTCGCACTGGGATCGACGATGGATTCGAGCAGATAGTCACGCTTTTCGCGTGTGGCAACCCCGCGCAATTCCGGCCCGACATCCCCGCCCTTCCCGTCAACCTTGTGGCAACGCGTGCACTGCGCGCTCGCGCTCTCGAAAAATATCTTCCGCCCCGCTTCCGCATCCCCACCCAGTAACGCGGCTTTGTAATCGGAAAGTTGCACCGATTTGTGTTCTGCGCGTGGCAACGACGCGTTGTATTTCGCCAGCAGTTCCTTGACCAACTTGCTCTCGCTTTTCTGAGCGGCTTCGATCAGATCCAATTCAATCTCCGGCGCAACTTTTCCGCCCAACAACACGTCCATCCACGTCTCAATCAGCGCATCCGAATCCGCCGTTTTCATTCCCGCCAAGACGCTGAACGCGTTCTGCTTTTCACCGATTGAAGCCTTCCCGTCCGCCAGAACCTTCTTAAGAGCCGCCACAGCGTCCGCCGGATTTAACTTCGCCATCAGAGCGCTCGCGGCTTTCTTTAGAGTCGCGTCCTTTCCATTCATCGACTGACGAACATTGTCGTGAATTTTTTCGGCTTTCAATTCGTACAGTGCGTTCAACACAGCGGCCCGAACTTCCCCGCTCCGTTTCGAGTCGTCGAAAACGCTTTGCAAAGTCGGGATCGCGTCAGCGATATGAAGCTTGCCGGCAGCTTGAGCAGTCACTGTCGGAATTTCATTCCCACCCGAATTATTAAGCAGAATAGAAACCAACGGCTTGAGCGCCGCCCCGGCAGGTGCCGGATCGCGCCGCCCGAGCGGTCGGACCAGGTTCATGATTTTGTCTCGCAACGGCGGGTCCGCCCAATCGGCCAGCATAGTGATGGCCTCAACACGCTGCGCAACCGGCGCGTCTTTGCGCCCAGCGAATTCGGCAAGTGCCTTTGCGTTTTCCGCTCCGCCCAGACGAAAATTCGCATTCAACGCGCGTCGAATCAGGAACGGCGACTGTGCCGATTCCTCCACTTCAGTGTTGCCGATCGGCATCTGCTTGGTTCCATCCGGCAATTGCCATCCCACGGCAAGATTATCATTCCGTTCGACTTCCAGCATCTACGCTTCGATGTAGTATCTCTTCCCGGCCTGCAACGTTTGCGGTGACGATTGTTGGTTCGGATACTTGTACCATTCGCGCGGCTTGCACCACTGGGGCGCATGTGTTTCAGCAATCCGCTTTTTATTTCCGGGATTCTCATCGCTGCTCAAAAATAATTCGCCCCAATCGTCCACTGCGATCCAAAACGAATAGAGCCCCGTGACAGATGGCGTCAAAATTCCGCTGACGCGCGCGCCATAATGATCGGCGCGATCGTTCGGCGTTTCGAACACGCCGTAGGTTTCTTCCTTGTCGGGCTTTGCTGTTTTAAACTTTGCACTCTCGATGAAGTCCTTGTAGGCCCGCTCTTGAACGTTTTCCCAGAACTCCGCCTTGAACGAAAATCCGCTTGGCTTTTTTTCCTTCTCCTTCCTTTCGTTCGGGACCGAAGTCAAAGCGGCGAGATCCGAAAACGCTCCGGCAATCGGAACATCATTTATCGCGCGCGCGGCTTCGAGAACCAATTGCGGATTTTTGTCTTTCAAAAACAATGCAATGCGCGGATCTTCCATGCGGCGCAAAACCAGCAACACCGCCATACGAACAGCGTCCGACGTGTCCGTGCTCTTTGCCAAAACGAGCTCCGGATATTTCGCGGCAATCGCGTAGAGCGCCATCACACCTGCGTGTCGTACAAATGCGTCCGTATCTGCATTCTGGGCAAGCATGGCGCACAGCGGGCTAACGGCGTCAGAATTACCCAGCTTTCCCAACGCATACGCAGCAAAAAACCGAACGCGTAGATTGTCGTGTTTCAACAAGGTGATGAAGGAATCCTGCCCCTTCGCCAGCCGCCCATCGCCCACGATTTTCGCGGCTTGCGCTACGACTTCAGCATCGGTGTCGCTTGCGAGCGGCAACAATTCTTCGAGCGTTTTTTCGTCCCAGGGCTTCGCTAGATTCGTGTCGCGCTCCGGGCCCGTCATTCCCGCAAAAGCGATTTCGCGCGCGATTTGTCCGAGCCCCCAAATTGCATGAAGACGCGCGAGTTGATTTTGGCTTTTCAGCGTACGGACGAACAAGGGCACCGTTGCCGCGCCTTTTTCAGCCAGAGCGAATTGAGCTGCTTGTCGTACGCGAAGATCGCGATGTTCCAGCAAGTTCGCCAGTTCGTTGTTGGAATGTTTTTCGATGCCATTGAGGATCAGATTCTTCGTTTCAAGCGCAGCCGGATCGTCTTTCATCTTGGGATCAGCGATGCGGTAGATGCGCCCTTTTCCCGTCTTTTGAATTCCGGAAACCCACACCGATGCGTACGCTGCGCCATCCACTCCAAAGACCATATCGGTCGCTTGGTTTTTCCAGAAAAACTCTTTATCTTTGTCCTCAACATATTCGAATCCCGCGCCTTTGGCTTTTACCGAGAACGAAAAAACGCCACCGTTGCCCTTGTAATCGCAATAGAAAAAATGATTTTCATAGCGGTCGGGCAATTGCCCCGTCCCGGGATAGTAAGCGACACCGGAAGGACCTTGGCCGAGCTGCTTGATTGGCGGAACAATGAATGCGGGCTGACCGTCGTGCTGCTCGAACCACATTTTTTCTGACGTCCATGTGCCGAGCACGTTCGGTTGAGTGATGAATTGATAACCGCCGCGCCACCCGCTGTCGCATCACGGGAGAATCGTCTGGAATTTGCGTGGCATTCAATTGACAAACCCGGCGTTGCGATCTGGCCACACGCAACTCATAATGCGATCATTGCGGCCCGCCATGGCCACGACCATTTTTTCTATACGGAGCTCCAATGACCCGCTTTGTTGAATTCTCCGGTGGCGATGTTGATGCCTATCTCGCCGAACA
>JANXLS010000297.1 GCA_025355035.1 Planctomycetota bacterium
CGATTACGCTCAGAAATGCGGCTTCAAAACAGCGGTGCTGGGGCTGTCCGGCGGGATCGATTCGGCGCTGGTTGCGGCTATTGCGGCAGAAGCGTTTGGACCGGAGAATGTCACGGGGGTGGCGATGCCGAGCCGGTACAACGCGGAGCAGAGTTTGATCGACGCAAAAGAGACGGCGGAGCGGCTTGGAATTCATTTTCAGGTGATTCCAATTGAAGGCATCGTCGGGGCGTATTCGGGCGCTCTAGCTTCGGCGTTTAGCGGCACACAACCCGGGATCGCCGAAGAGAATATTCAAGCTCGCATTCGCGGCGTTTTGCTGATGGCGATGTCGAACAAGTTCGGCCATTTGTTGCTGACGACGGGGAACAAGTCGGAGTTGGCGACGGGTTACTGCACGCTTTATGGCGACATGTGTGGCGGGTTGGCAGTGATCAGCGATTTGTACAAGACGATGGTGTACAGGCTGTCGCGGCATTTGAATACGGTCAATCGGACGCACGCGCCGATTCCGGAATCGTCGATTGTCAAGGCTCCAACGGCGGAGTTGCGCGAAAATCAAAAAGATCAGGATTCGCTCCCGCCGTACGATCTGCTCGACGACATTTTGAAGGCAGTCATCGAAGATCAATTGGGGCGGACCGATTTGATTGCAAAAGGTTTTGACGAGGCGATCGTTAAGAAAGTGTTGAGGATGATCGACATCAACGAGTACAAGCGACGCCAGGCTGCTCCGGGGCTGAAGGTGACAACGAAAGCTTTTGGGACAGGGCGGCGAATTCCGATTGCACAGAAGATTTCTTCCTAACGCGCTGCGTGGAAGGGTGTTTTAACCCAATGGCGCAAAGGAACGATGGGATGGTCTTCTGAACAAAGGCCCTTAGCTGATTTTTGGCACACACTGAACGATTATTATGGTCTTGACCGCCGCCCTTCCCTCTGCACTTTGGCTTGCTCTTCCGGCGGTGGGGTTGCTGCTGTTGTTTCGTTTGTTGAGGGCAAAGCGGCGCCGCGTAGTTGCTGGGAGTTTGTTGGTTTGGAAGCGCTTGGCCGCTTTGCCCATTCCGGCTCGCCCGAAACGGGTGGTGCTGGATCTCGCCTTTTGTTTGCAGGCGGCGGCGCTCTTGGCGCTGGTCACTGCTCTTGGCGGCGTGGCGTTTGGTTTTGGCAATTCACATTCACGAACTGTTTTGATCGTGCTCGATAACGGGCCGCTTTCTCGAGTTCGGGATGCGAATGGTCGTGTCGCGTTTGATGCAGTGAAGGTCGCCGCGAAGGCGGTGCTGGATCGACTTGCGGCGGACGATCGTGTGATGATCGCTCAGGCCGCGCCTTCGCCCAGGGTCATCTCGGCTGTGCCGATTCCGCCGGTAGAAGCCCGAGCCTTAATTGATGCGATTGTCCCGGCACTATCGGG
>JANXLS010000314.1 GCA_025355035.1 Planctomycetota bacterium
TGGACGAGCTTTTTTTCGAGCAGAAGACGCAGGACCGGGCCGGCATTGACGCCGCGAACCGATTCGATTTCAGCGCGCCCGATCGGTTGGCGATAAGCGATCAAGGCAAGCGTTTCGAGTGCGGCTTGCGTCAATTTGCGCTGGGACGTCTGTGTCTTCAGGCGCTGGATGGCCGAATGGAATTCCGCGCGCGTCACGAAGCGGTAAGCATTCGCGACTTCAATCAAATCCCACGGGCGGCGTTCGCGATCGCCCGTTTCTTTCAAAGCCTTGACGACCTTTCGAATGGTCGCGCTGTCACTGTCGGCTGCGCGGGCGATTTCGCGAACCGTGATCGGTTCCATCGCAGCAAAGAGCAGCGCTTCAACGACGCGTTCCAGTTCCTTCGGATCGGTCGGCGCATCCGGTGAAGGTTCCGGTTCAACCGCGGATTCGTTCGCCAAATCGGACTCGGGCAACGCGCGCGGATCTTCCATCGGATCGCGTTCGCCAGGATATTCCGAGACGGATTCGGGCAGAGCAGACTGTTCGCCTTCTCCGATATTGACCGCGAAGTTGACGAGTGACGACGAGAGATTTTGTTCGCGCTTCAACGCTGCAGTGAGCGCGGAATCGGCGGGCGAATTGGGATCGCCGCCAGCGGATTCATCGGCCTGTCCCGGCTCGAATGATGTGCCAATGGCATTCTCTGCCGCAGGCGGATAGATAACGGTCGTTTCCGGTAAGCCTGTTTTTTCAGACGCACCGAAACCGTCGGTCGAGACGGCGTCGCCGCCCTCCGCGTTCTTGGATTTTCGGCCACGCTTGCGCGGCGTGGACGGAGTGGGATTGTCAATTTCGTCGGACATATTCATCCCCGTTGACATCTGAAGAAAAGCGACTCCGAACCGTGTTGCTTCACCGTGCGGAGTGCCTAGGCCGTCCTATTTGAACAAACTATGCGCGCTTCAGGAAAGTTCCTATTCGCGCGCACGCTTCAGCAATGCGAATCTCGGGCTCAACCAACGCGATGCGAACAAAGCCTTCGCCTTCGGGGCCGAAGCCGCCGCCCGGAAAGAAACTGACTCCGGCGTCAGCAGCGAGCTTCGTGCAGAATTCCACGGTGCTCATCGACTTGAATTGTGCCGGCATGGGTTGCCATGAGAACATCGTCGCACGGTTCTTGATCGTCCGCCCCCAACCGTTTTGCGCCAAACCGTCCAACAGTGTATCTCGGCGTTTTTGATAGCGGAGCGATTGCGCTTTGATGTAGTCGTCGCCCGTATCCAACGCGACAGCCGCTGCGACTTGAATCGCCTGGAAATGCCCGTAATCGAAGTACGGTTTGATCTTCGCAAGCGAATCGATCAACATCGGGTTTCCGGCGAGGAATCCAACGCGCCAACCAGCCATGCTGTAGGGCTTGGACATCGTGAACATCTCGACGGCCACATCGCGCGCGCCTTTTACCTGAAGAATGCTCGGCGCCTTGTACCCATCAAAGCAATTGTGGCCGTACGCGAAATCGTTCAACACCCAGAATTTGAAGTGCCGCGCCATCTTGATAATTTCTTCAAAGAACGGCAGGTCGACGGTGCGCGCGGTCGGGTTGTGCGGGAAATTCAGGACGAGGAATTTCGGCCTCGGTCGAACTGTTTCAAAGACACGGCGAATATCGTCGAGCATCTTATCGCCCGGCGTTTCTTCGTCCATGAAGACACCAATGACAACCGCTCCGGCCACCTGTGGCGCATAAAAATGGGGCATATAAGCAGGCGTCGGGACCACGCAGGCATCCTGCGGTCCGAGCAGCGCCATGCACAGATGGCTGAACGCATCCTTCGAACCGATCGATGCGATGACGTCTTTCATCGGATCCAGTTCAACATTGAAGTGCTTCAAGTAATGCCGCGAGAACGCTTCCTTGATAACACGAATGCCGGTAGCTGGCGCATAGCGATGACACGACGGATCGTCCAGCGCTTCTTTCAGTTTCTCGACAACGTTCTCAGCGACGGGATCCACCGGATTGCCCATGCCGAGATCAATGATATCCTTGCCTTGTGCGCGGAGAGCATCATTGCTCGCGTTGATCCGGCTGGCGAGATACGGCGGCAGAAGGCCCATGCGCGCCGACGTGACCGGGGGCATGCCTTCCAGAGTGGCGGCATGAGCTTGCGCCTGCTGGTTTTGAATGGCCAAAGGATTGGGATGAGAGGAGTCACTGCCGGAGCGGTTCGACATTTCGTAAGTTTTC
>JANXLS010000339.1 GCA_025355035.1 Planctomycetota bacterium
TGGGTCTGGACGGATTCCGGCTGGTGCTGGGAATCGGAATATTCCTGGGGTTGGGCACCGTTCCATTATGGACGTTGGTGGCGCGCTCCCGGTTACGGCTGGATGTGGCACCCCGACACCGTCTGGAGCCCGGCATGGGTCAACTGGCGCCAGAACGAATCGCATTGGGGCTGGGCACCGTTGCCTCCGTCCGCTCGCTTCGAAACAGGCGCTGCTCTGGGTGTCGGCTTTCATGTCGGTGGCAAGCATTGGGGCTTGAACGGCGGCTTTGATTTCGGTTTGACCGAACGCGACTATTGTTTTGTCCCACAAGATCGATTCTGCGACCGTGACGTATACTCGCATTTCGTTCCGCGCGATCAGCGCTTTGGAATCTACAATCAAACGACGATCATCCAAAACAACATTGTCTATCAGAACAACACTATTTTCGTGAACGGCCCTTCGTATCGCACAGTCGAACAACGCATCGGTCGTCCGCTCGTCGAGGTTCGCATCACGGATAACAATATCGGTGTCGGCGTCGCATTGAATCGGACGACCGTCTACGATCGTCAAAATTCAACGCTGGCCTTCTATCGTCCGCACATTTCCAATGTCGCACGAGAAACGCCAGTCGAAATCGCCGCGCGTCAGGTCGCCCGAAATGCTGGCAACGTTCAGCCTGTCGCTGATGCCCGTGTTCTGGCCGCCTCGGCACGAGCCGATGAACTCCGCGAACGGTACTTCGCCACTCAGGACGCACGGCGCCAGGAATCGCTGACGCGCCAGTCCGCGTTCATTGAAGAAGTCGCAGCCAAGCGCTCGGACAACGAACAGCGGCGCCTGAACACGTTGATGGGACAGACCAACAACGCCGAAGACCGTGCCAGGTTCGCCCAGCAAGCTGCTGCTGAAAAGCAGAAGGCTGAAGAAGCACGTTTGCAAAAGGCCCAATTGGAAAAGCAGGCTGCCGAACAGCGCCGACTGACTCAGCAGCTCGCAGCTGAACAGAACCGCGTTGCTTCCGCCAAGGCGAACGCCGAAAGCGCCCGTCAGGCCGAAGCGGCGAAAGCTCAGTTGTTGGCTCAGCGCGCGGACCGTGAAAAGGCCAACCGTGAAGCGGCTGCAATGGCCGAAAAGGCGGCGGCGGATCGACGTGCGCAAGCGACAACCATCAAGTCCACAGCAAAGAGCGATTCGGAAGCCAAGATATTGGCTGCCGAAGCGGATCGCAAAGCGCGTCTCGAATCCGACCGCGCAGCTCGGGAAGTCTACCGCGTAAAGCAAGAAGAGATGCTCACCCGGCAGAAAGCCCAGTTGGACGCGGAGAAAGCCGCGCGAGCCAAGGCTGCGGTCAATACGCCCGCGCCGTTGCCGCCGGTCAAAATCCACTCGGATCCCGCCCCGGTCAGGACACCGGACGCGGTCAGGACGCCTGATGCGATCAAAACTCCGGACGCGGTGACACCCGGAAAGACGGCTGCGGAACGTGCCGCGGAACACGCAGCCATGCTCGAAGCGCAGCGCCAGAAGAACGAAGCGATTCGCCAAGCAAACGAAAAGGCCGCCGCTGATCGAGCCGCAGCCCTGAAAGCGCAACGCGAAGAAAAGAAGATCGAACGCGAGAAGCCGAAAGTTGTCGTTCCGCCACCGGCAGTCACAACTCCGCCGCCGACTGGGCCCAATATGCTTGTCAATCCCCGGACTGGCCAGCAGTACGATGCGAACAACCCGAATGATCCAAACTACCCGCGCAACAAGAAAAACTAAGCGCTCGTTCGAGAGCTAAAAACGTGAATCCAGCCGCCGCGACTTTTAAAGTTGCGGCGGTTTTTTTTGGATCAAAAAATCAGTCGCCATGGGGCGCACTTCAACAACTCCGCTTCCCGACGCGGACCCCGCAAACTTACTTCCCCTCCGCCTTCACTTCGTGCTTGTCTGCCTCATCCGACAAACCGCGTTCGGTGCAATACGCCTGCAACTGCGCGTGCTGTTCCTTTGTCGGTTCTTTCGGCAGGGCCAGCAGAAGCATCTGATACTGTTCTTTCGGTTGCAGATCGGCCAGCTTCACCGCGACGCCGGGAGCAGCTGTCGCCGGGATCGGGTCCAGTGCGATCGATTCATCGCGCAGGCCCTTGATCACCCACTTATCCTGATTCTTGATCTTCGTCGTCAACGGGAAGGGAAGGGGAATCGGAGCGGCAGCGACTTTTTCCGCCAACAATTTCAGGAAGCTGTCGTAAAGCGCCTTTTGCTTTTTGTATGATGCTTCCTTCTTGCTGGCCATATTTCCCCACTTCAAGCCCGCCCATTTTTTCTGCATCGCGAGAACTTCCGTCGTCGCCTCGTTGTACTTGTTCGCCTTGGCTTTCTCACTGGCCTTGCCCAGTTCTTCCATCGCCGTTGTCTGCGTCTTCTCTTCGAGGTCTTCGAGGATCGGCTTCACTTCCGCAGCGTTGACTTCATCCTTCACCACCGACGCGTATTTGCTCCACTCCTGCGCAGCGGCCAGCGGGTCCATCGCCGCCGTTTTGTCCTTCATTTCCTTGATCTTCGCTTTCGCTTCTTCTTCGAGTTTATCGAGCGCTTTTCGAGCGTCAGCGCCTTCTTCCAGATTCTGCGTCGAGTACTTCAGATCCTTCAAAATTTTGCGTGCACCGTCGTAATCCAGTGCGGCTTTCAATGCCGTCGCCTTGTCGAAAATTTCTTTTCCTGCACCGCCCGTTGATTTCTCGGGTTGCTTCGACGGTCCTTTTTCGAGAGCGTCAACCTTCGCCTTGGCTTCAGCCAGTACAGGCGGGTTGGACCCGGCGATGTTCATCACCGCTTTGTATTTTTCCAGAATTCCGGCCGCATCTTGCGGATTGTCGGCTTCGAATTTCTTCGCATCCACCAGCGCCTTGGCTGCCAGTTGCTTGCCGTTTTCGTACGAGGTCTGCGCCAATTCAAAAAGCATTTTTTGCGCCGAATCCGCCTCAATTGTGTCCGAATATTTGTTGCGAATTTCGAGCAGATAAAATTCGTACTGCTTGAGATCGTTTCGAGCCATGGCGTCTTTCGCCATGCCTAGCAACGCGCGCGATTCGCCCTTGCTGGGCTTGGCGTTCTTGTCTACTTTAGCGGAAGTGTCCTGTTCGGGAGGTTTCGCCCCCAAAATCTTCGGCAATTGAATGACGGCGTAGATCGCCCCCGCCAGCAGCACGAGCCAGACCGCCGCTGAAATGAATTTTTGGATCGGCACCTGAACGCCTGTATCGTCGTCGGGCGATGAGGATGAACGACGACTGCGCATTTTCGTGCGCGCAGTCCGCGGCGCGATTTCCATCTTTTTTTCGCGCGACGAAGCCGTCGTGTGCGCACCCTTCACCACTCGCATGACCGACGAATCCGTCGCGTCGATCCGCTCGATGCCCTTCACGTTTCCGTTCTGGATGCGCTCAATATCCTCGATCAGCCGCGACATGTTTTGATAGCGCTTCTCCGGCAGTTTTGCCATCATGCGCTCGATCACGAAGCACACCGGGTCCGGTACGTCTTTGTTCAAATCCTGTATCGGGGCCAACGACGCCTGGACATGCGCCTTTAAAATCTCCTGAGCGGATCCGCCCGAAAACGGCGTGTGGCCGGTAATCATGTGATAGAAGGTTGCGCCCAGCGAATAAATGTCCACGCGATGATCGATCGCTTTGCCCATCGCCTGCTCGGGCGCCATGTAATGCGGCGTTCCCAGCACTCCGCGCTGCTCGCGCGATCCCGACGAGCCGCCGTCTTCGAATGTCTTGGCAATGCCGAGGTCGGCGATTTTGACGATCCCTTCGCGCGTCAGCATTAAATTGTCAGGCTTGATGTCGCGGTGAACGATCCGGTTATCGTGCGCGAACTCCAGCGCTTTCGCCGATTGAAGCGCGATGTCCAGCGCCTTGTTGACTTCGATCCGCTTTTCTTTGCGCAGCAGTTCGCGCACCGACGGGCCGTCAATGAATTCCATTGAGAAATAATGCCGCCCGTTCGCGCGTGAAATATCGTGGACGTGAATGACGTTGGGATGGTTTAATTTTCCAGCCGCGCGCGCCTCGCGGATGAAGCGGTCGACGAACTCCGCGTTGTTCGAGAACCGTTCATTCAAGACTTTCAACGCGACGATGCGGTCCATTGAAAGCTGCTTGGCTTTGTAAACGACTCCCATGCCGCCGAAGCCGACTTTTTCAATGATCGAATAGCCTGGAATATCGATCGCGATGGGTTCGGATTTTTCGTCAACGAGTTCGTAATCGGTGTCGCCGATTGTAATTTTGTCGCCGAATTTCAACAGTGTTCCCGGCGCGATCTTCGACGCCGGCTTGCCGTTGAGCAGCGTTCCGTTGCGCGAAAGGTCCTGCAAATACAGCGCTCCGCCTTGATCGTGGATAATCGCGTGTTCGCGCGAACTCTTCGCGTCACCGACCGGCACGTTGCTCTGCGAGCGACGGCCCATCGTGAAATTCGCGTCTTTGATCGGGTATTCCGTTCCGGCTTGAGCGCCGGTGCGCAGAACCAATTTGGCCACTATTCGACTCCCAGCTTAACTTCGTTCGCTAAACACACGATAATAGTCTCTAAGCCAATCCGGTCAACGTGTGGAAAAAGGATCGTCTGAGCGCGGGTGTGTAACAGGAGTTACTCCTTGCTTTAAAACGCGAAATTGTGGTGCGGGCGTCCCGCCTGCAAAGGCACGAATTTGTGGTGCGGCGTCCCGCCTGCACCACAATAAATTGAAAAGTTACAGTCCCTCTGAGCGCGTCAAAAAAAACGTTGACCTTCCAGCGCGTGTGCTTAATCTTGTACATTGTTGTATTCGAATTTTAACGGAGTTTATCCCTTGCGATACGGAATATTTGGCGACATTCACGGTAATCA
>JANXLS010000372.1 GCA_025355035.1 Planctomycetota bacterium
ATCCAAGCCAAGACCAAGCTGAACATCGCAAACGGAGTCGCTATCGCGCATACCGTCTTCAACGTCTTAAGAGACAGGGGCGTTATCGCGCATGGCAAGGTATTTGACGCCTTGGACAGCTTCTGGAATGAGTTAGACCGCCAGAGTATGGATCATCTGGGCGCGGCTCCAAACGCGTTGGTTCAGGACTCGGCACATGCCACGTTTACGAAGCTCTTAAAAGAGCAGCTTCAAGAAACGCCAGTCGTGACCAAGGCAGCGCAGGCAGCGTCTACGTCGAATGGGCCGATCATTCTCGCCACGCAGCGCGGAACAGTGGTTCCATAGAAAGGGGACAGCTTGACTCTACTCATGAGTTTACTTCCGGGCGTACTGGGAGCGATTCTGAAGTCGCTCTTTGAAGTGCTCTTCAGCGGTGAAACGGTCGAAACCGTTTCCGATACGGACGGGATAAATGGCAGTGACAAAAACGGCGGTCAATCGACCGTTCTCACTGCTGAAGACATGCCGGCGTTCTAAACCGGCTGTCATTCTACCTTATAAGGAGGCAGACGTGCGACACGGATTTCTTGTAATAGCCATGATGATGCTGGCTGGACTGTGCGGATGCGCAGGCAGCCACATCGAACAGAACACAGTGTTCATCGAAAGCGGAGCGACGGCGCGCGTGGCGACGGATAAGCCCATGCCTGTGACCGTCAAAGACGCAGCCGGAAAAGACCATGTCGAAAACCGCAACATCGGCGGGATGATCGTCATGCCAAAGAGCGTTTACGATGAAGTCCGACGCGGCTATCTGGCGGCGTCAACGCGTCCGGACCCAGCGCAGATCGCACCGGTTCAGCCCCCGGCTCCAAAGGCAGAACGCTTATCACCGGTGGAATTGGTACCGCCGAATACCAGTCAAAAATGACAGACGAGACCGTGTAAGCCCAGTTAGGGTCTGGATTATTTCAAAGGAGCGAAGCATGGATGGACTATTTTCTCAAGACGCGCGCGGCACGACGATCCAGCGGCCCAATGGTTTCACTCTGGTTGACGCGACCCGGGATGAACAAGGCGCGCCCGCTCCGTTGAATAATCCGATCGCATTGACAGCGAATACCCCCGAATCGATCGTCTGGCCAAAAAAAGCAATCGGCTTGAAGTTGTGGGCGATCGGCAACAATGTGGCATTAAAAGACAATGTCGCAGACCTGTGGATACCGATCGATTCCAAGGTTTGGTTTGAAGTACCTGGCCGCGCTGGCGACGTGACCACAATCAAGAGCGGAACAGGCACAACGGTTTCATTCTGTTTTGAGGTGTTAGCGTGAGCAATCCATGGTTTCAAAGCACAGTTCCCGGCCCGAACACGATCCAGCAGATGATCGCCGACGCCCTGGCCGCGTTGTTTGCAGTCGGCACTCACGCAGTACGTCCCGTAGCTGCCACAGAGAACACGGGTAATCTCTATTTTGAAACCGACACGCACACGCTGTTCCGATCAGACGGAACGACCTGGCTTCAGATCGCCGACGCAGTCGGAGCTGGCGGACTGGCTGATGGCGGGGTCAGTACAAACAAGCTCGCTGTTTCAGCGGTAACGACGGCGAAGATCGCAGACGCTGCGGTCACAAAAGCCAAGGCCGATACGGGCACGACGGCGAATAAGATCGTGGCGTTGGATGGCGCGGCGAAACTTCCTGCCGTCGATGGATCGAATCTCACAGCACTGAACGCTTCGAATCTCAGTAGCGGAACGGTTCCAAGCGGAGCACTGGCAGATGGCAGCATTACCGCTGCAAAACTTGCGGACAGCGCCGTAGAAACCGCAAAAATAGCAGACGGAGCAGTATCGACGAATAAAATTGCGGACGGCACGGTGACGGCTGCGAAGATCGATACCGACTCAGTACCAACATTGGGCGCGCCAAACAATGTATTTAGTTCTACCGGAAACAACTTTTTTAGAGTTCGCGGCGATAACATCACGCTATTTCGGACGGATGGTGCCTATAACTCGGTAGGCGACATCGGATTTTCGGCCTCCGGTGGTTATCGGGATGGCGGCGCAATCCGCTGCCTTGGTGCGAAACATCTGCAACTAAGTAGTGATTATAACACTGCCGATACCGATTTAGATTTACATGACATCAACGCTGTCGGCACTGTGTTTACTCCCAATCTCCAGGTAGCAAACAATATAACCACCCCGAACATATACCTTTCGACAGGATCGCAAATATTAGGCTTTGCGGGTATCTACGGCGACGGGAGCGTGGTGCACGCTTATGATACCGCTGGAAATAACGTGGTGATTTCACCACATCCAAAAGATGCGCCGGAAAAATGGTACACAAAAGAAAATCCGAATCCGAATATTTATAAATCTGCAAATATTTATACAGGAACAATCCGTTGGCGCCACTCCGACCGCGACGCGGATATTGCGCAGGTTTGGAATAGCAGCGGCGACCCAACGAATCCGGCTGACCCACACTTTGTCGCTGATCGCGAAACGATCGCAAACGAAACGTTTGCGGAATACAACGCCCGGCGAGGCCTGAAGCCGACAGACCCGGACTATCTGACCGTGCGCAATTGGGACGCCGATCAAGCCATGGCGCTGGCTAAAAATACAGCAGACCGCTCAGCCCAATCCACACGCAAAGTAGCCGTGGAAGTGAAGCGCGTGGCGTGGGCGGCACTGCCTGAACCACAACGAGCGAAATTACCAGAACCGAAGTTCACTGAACCCGAAATTCCAATCTATGCCGTGAAGGCGAAGCCAGCGTTTCTTGAATAGTTCAACAAAAACCCCACGGTAATGACGTACGACGAAACAAAAACAGAACTCAAGCGAGTTCTGTTTTTGTTTCGTAATGAGGGCAAAAATGTGGATTATGACGCTGCTTTACAGCGGAAGCGCATTGTTGAGCTGCGCCGTTCCCCTCTCCTCAACAGGAGTGGGGAACGGCG
>JANXLS010000377.1 GCA_025355035.1 Planctomycetota bacterium
CCAACGATTTTCCGCAACGCTTCGACATTCCCGCTGCTTTGCGTTCCGCCAGTGCCGACACCATACATTCCGATTCGCCACACGTCAGCTTTGAAATGTAATTCGAATGGCTCCGGCTTTTCGAAAGCCCAATTCCCGTCCCCTTCCACTCCCAATTCATGCAACCGTCCCTGCGGGTTTCGTCGCAACGCCAGCAGCATTCCCGGCTTCTCGCCGCCTCCCGTTCTCAAACGAATGATCTGCGTGCCATGCGGCACTTTGCTCTTGCTCCAATCCACGATGCCGCCATCCAATGCATCGCGCAGCATCAACTCTGTGATCGCTTTGATGGTCGTCCGCGCGCGAGGTAATTCCGGATGCAACCGCCAGCGTAAATAGTCCGTCAAATCGAGATTCAAATACAACGCATTTCCGCGCGACGCGAACACCGGACTCAATCGAAATTCCGCGCCGTGCCGTTTGCCGCTGCGTTCCGAATCAAGCCATTTTGGCTCGTCCGAAAAAACCGGCGGCAAATTCGCGCAAAATTCAGCATCCCACTTTACCATCGGGCTCTTGTCCCGCGGCAGCGGAGTGATTCGATTCAGCGCCTTCATGGGTCGGGGAAAAATCGGTTCCGTCGCCGTGTTCACGCCGAAGATTTCATCGAGCGCCGGGCGCGTCCGCAATCGCCCGTGCTCGTCGAATCGAGCGCAGACAGCATCGGCAACGACCCGACCGCCTTTTGCGACGAATGCTTTGATTGAATCCACTTCGCGATCGCTCAGCGCGATGGCGCGCGGAAGAATCAGTGTCTTAATACCCCCCAGAACCCGCTCCAACTCGCCCAATTCCACTTCCTTGCTGCTGACAAATCGCCAGCCCACGCCACAATCGTCGAGCAACTTGCCCCAACTTTCACGCAACCTCAATTGCGCCGACTCCCGGCGCTCCGCGCTCGAATCCAAGCCCCAGGCCTGAAGCCATTCCGTCCCATGCAATTTATCCGACTCAAACAACCACGTCGTCCGAATACTCGCCGGCGAGTACAACACCGCCACGCCATCATCCGCTCGCCGCGATTGGGCCAAGAGTTGCCCCGTCGCACGGTTCAACTCCCTCAGCGTCGGCGCCAGCGCCTTGCCCAACTCCGTCGATTCCCCGTTCGCATTGAAAAGCGTGCTGCCGGAATTCGCCACGGGTCCGTCCCAAAATAACGCTCCGCGCGGTCCGCCGTCCAACACGAATTGCCACAACGTTCGCACAATTTCCGGAGCAGCCGCCGGGTTCCCGTCCGCCGGAAGTGTCAGCGCAGCCAATGCCGGTTTGCCCGGAGCCAGATCCCGCCACAACGCGCGGGCGCCGCCGATGTCATACGCTTCCACAACATCCAGATCGTTCGCCAGTCGCGACCAGTCCCACCCGCCAAACGCGAACGGCCCCATCGCGCCGGTGATTCCAACTTTCGCTTCGGGAATCTTCGTCCGAACCAAATCGGCTCCTTCTCGCAACACTTTCGAAAAAGTGTAATCCTGGAATTCGCGAAAGTCCGCCCACGGCGCGAAGTTCCCAACGCCATCTTTTAATCGCGAGCGTGCGTCATCCGTGGTCATCGGCACAACCGACTGCCAATTCTCAAAATGTGTCTGCCACTCTTCGTTCAAAGCCTGAAGCGTTCCATACGTGTCGCGCTCCAACCAACGCCGAAATTCATCCAATGCCGCCGGACTGAAATCGAAATCCGCCGCTGCATTCAAGCGCGTCATCGAGGGTTCAGATGCCAGCGAAAAAAACAACGGCGGTTCCGTCGCGTAGGCTTCCGACATGCGCTGAATTTCCGCGCCAAACCCGTCCGCGAACGCCGGTGAACACAAGGACGGTTCGCGAGCAAGCGAGCGCACATCATTTCGATTGGCACCAATCGCGGAAATTGTCTTCTGCCAAAGATCTTTTTCGGTGTGATAGCGTGAGAGCATTTGCCGCGTGACATTCTCGACGTAAAACGGAGCACTCCCTTTTAGCAACGACTCCCGTCGAACTGCACTCGTCCGGATCTGCATCCCCCCAACAATTCCAATGTCACCCAGCGCCAGCCAATTTCCATCAGCCGGCGGATTGGACGTCATCGCCACCCAGCGATCCCACTCCTTCATCCGCGGTACCGCAGCAGTGCTGACCCTGATATCCGCGCCCAGTTTCACCGTCTTTTTTCCCGGCGACGCAAACGAAAAGTCCGCGTGAATTTTCAACGCCGCCGCCCCTCCTTTGTACTGATTGCTGTGCAGAAGCAGATCGATCGGCGGAATAATCTTAAAAACGCGCGACACTCCGTTTGTGGGTGCTGCTGCAAACACAATTGATCCTAGCGCCAATTGCCGCCCCAGTTCATCACCGACGACGAATTCCCCACTCGCCTCGCGCAAATAGGACTCGGGACCCGTCAATGTAAAATAGGCTTCGTCTCCAGCCTTCACTATCGGAGTTTCGATCGTTAACGAAAGATCAGTCAAGCTGGCATTGAAATCCGGCAAGCGTGTTTCGGCGAACGGATCGGGAAGACGTAGCTTTTCAGCCGCAACCTCATCTGTTTTTTGACTCGCTGAGTTCAGCGTCATCAGGCGCGCAAAGTCGATTTTAAATATGGCGGAATAAAATGAATCACCGCCGCCAGTCGGTGCAGCAGGAGTTTCTTTCGCAACTTCCGGCTCCGTTTTAGTTA
>JANXLS010000393.1 GCA_025355035.1 Planctomycetota bacterium
GCACGCCACTGAGTACTGTAGGCGCGCTGAGTCTCGATAATTCAAATTCAACAAACGAAGCTCACGGCTTTATCGTCCCGACGAGCGCCAGGATCGCGGCGCGGATGTGTTCGGGCAGGGATGGCCAAAGTTTTACAATTCCCGCTACGTCATCCGCGACGGGAGCGGATTCGCGCCCTAACACGCCGGCAACACACTTTTGGCGTTTGCTTGTGTCTTTTGCGTGTATGCTTTGTGTTGGGTTCTGTGTATCGACACGCAGAGGGCTACTAATGCAACTCTCGGAACTGCAAGGATTTTGTGGCGATTTTGTCTGATAAGTGCACGATTCTGTCGTTTCAATGGAATGCGTGTTTAGTGGTTCGACTCCCTCAGGGCGTACTTCAGAATTTCCCCGCAATTCAATTCAACTTCATGAAACGCCAAGCACTTCGGTTAACGCAGTATTCACGCGCGATTCTACCGCGGGACTGATTGTGTCAAACACTCTAAAACTGCAGCTGCCAGAAGGTACGTTCGATACCAATGCGCTGCGGGCGATGATGAACGGCGGAGAAAACGACGACATCATCGCGGCGTTAGCCCGCACTGCCACTCCCGTCGATTACTTTACTTCTTGCCGTTCCTCATTTTTCGAGTCTAATTCAAATTGTCGGTTGATTCGAGGAGGAACGCCTATGACGCCTGAAATTCCATCGCCCAGCGAGCAGGTCCTTCGACTGATGCGCCGCAGCGACTACCTCAAAAGCATCGCCGCCGCCAAAGCCGCCACGCGCGAAGCGCGCGGTCTGCGCATGCTGACGACCGACGAAATTACCGCGTTGAAGGACCAGCACAACGCCGCCGAAGAATGGTCGCGCGTCTGGGTCAGCAAGGATTTCAATCCGCACAAAGTCGTGGGGTGTTACTTCTCCGGCGATGTCGATCTCGGCGTTTTCAAGGAGCGAATCGAGCTTGAGCGCGGCGTCATGATCGGCACCGGCGTCTACAACTGCGACCTCAAGGACGTCTCCGTCGGCGACAACGCCTTCGTGTCAAACAACACGCTCATCGCTAACTGTTACATCGGTGCGCGCGCGATCGTCGAAGGCTGCGGCAGCATCGTCTGCGCGGGAGAAACGATGTACGGCAACGGTCCGCGTGTCTCGCTGGGTCTCGAAGCCGGCGGACGCGAAACGGCCATCTTTGCTGAACTGACCGTCGAACTCGCCAAACGCATCGCGTCATTTCGTCGCGATCGGAAAACGATCGACGACTACGAACTGGCCGTCGAAATGTATTCCCGCGCCGCCGCCTCGCGCATCGGCATCATCGAAGCCAACGCCATCGTTAAAAACACGCCGAAGATTCTCAACTGTTACATCGGTGCCGGCGCGCAGGTCGACGCCGCCACGGCGCTCGAAAACTCATCCGTTCTCAGCAACGTCGCCGAACGCACGCACATTGGGTCCGGAGCGTTTCTGCGCGATTCGATCGTCCAATGGGGTTCATTCGTCGAAACGCATGCGATTGTCCAAAGCTCCGTGCTCTGCGAATACAGCGGCGTTGACAGCCACGCCAAAGTCACACGCTCGCTGGTCGGCCCCAATTCGAGCGTGAGTTGCGGCGAGTGCATCAGCTCCCTGCTCGGACCGTTCGTCGGTTTCCATCATCAGGCGTTGTTGATCTCGGCATTTTGGCCGGAAGGAAAAGGAAACATCGGTTACGGTGCCAACGTCGGCAGCAATCACACCAGCAAGGCGCCCGATCAGGAAATCTGGCCCGGCGAAGGGACGTTCTTCGGACTCGGCGCGAACATCAAATTCCCGATGGATTTCACGCAGGCCCCCTACAGCATCATTGCATCCGGAATTTCGACACTGCCCCAGCGCTGCACGATGCCGTTCAGTCTGATCACCGTCCGCGCCGAGCACTTCACCGGCGTCTCACCCGCCTATAATGAGATTTTGCCGGGCTGGGTCTTGGGCGACAACATCTTCGCCGTGCTCCGCAACGAACGTAAATTCGCGATCCGCAACAAAGCCACGCGCAGCGAATTCGGCTACGAAGTCTTCCGCCAGGACATTGTCGAACTCATGATCAACGCGCGCGCGGCGTTGCAGAAAGTCGCACTGGAACCGCAAACGCCCGAACGCATCGCTGCCAAATCCTCGCTTCACGGTCTCGTCTACATCGACAAGGACGTCCCGGGGCTCGGCAAGAATTTCATGAAAGAGTCCGCGCGGCTGGAAGGTATCGAAGCCTACACGTTTTACATCCGGCTTTACGCCTTGAAAGGCCTGAGGCTCGAACTGCGCTTCTGCCTGAAAACAGGCCGCGATCACTCCCGCGTTCTGAAACCCGATTACGTCAGCAATTCGCGTTTCGATCATGAACGCGCGCTGATCCTCTCCGAATTTCCAGGCAAATCGATTCCCGACCTGCTGCACGAACTGGCAACGATGTCCACAAAAATGGCCGACGATATTCTGCTCTCAAAAGAGAAAGACGACTTCCGTGGCGCGCGCATCATCCCCGATTACGATCTCGCGCACATTCACGCCGCCAACGATCGTTTCGTCGTCACCGCCAAGAACGAAGCCGAAGAATTGCGAATGGAAATTGAGGAGATGCTGAAGAAGATTTGACCCTTGCCGTACGTCTTCGGCAAAAATTTTTTCGCCTCTAGTTCCTGAACTTCTCATCGCATTTTTTTTGCTTATCCGAAACTTCGCCGGTCCGGTCTTGCTTGAAGAGATCCTTCACCGTGACAATCGTGGCGTTTGCGTACCAATTCGCGCCGCGCGGATGTAACGAACCGCCCAGCCACCACACCAGCGAGCCCGCCTGGGTCAGCCAGCGACCTTCTTCAAGCATGGCCTTGACGCGATCTTTTTCCGGCTTCGCCATCCCTTCCACGTCGATGGCCACTGCGGCGTCCACTTGCGCGGCCTTTTTTTGAATCAAATAATCGTACGATTCCAAACCGTGTTTGAACGCCGTGTTGATCTTATCCTGCATTTGATTGAGTGACGCCACCCGCGTGCGAGTCGGAGCCGATTTGTTGATATAGTTATAATCCTCCTGAGCCGAATTCATTTCGCGCAGAGCCTTGTCATATTCCGCCTGTCCTTGATCGTGCATGAAGGTCGTCGCCGATTTGACTTTGTTCACCGCCAGCTTGCGCTTGGCCACGCGCGCTACTTCCAATTTCTCGCGCTGCTCTGCGGCTTGTTCGTCCGCCAGTTGCCGCAATTCCGCGTCGCGCAAACGTTTTTCGTCAGTGATTTTTTTTAACGCTTCCGCCGCCTCGGCCAGCTTCGCTTCCTGCTCGACACGAATCGCTTCCCGCTCCTGAAGCACTACCGTATTCGCAGCGGCTTCCGTCGCGCGCTTGCTGCGAAGTTCATCAAAATCCACCGGCTTCACATCGGTCGGCGGCACATGCGTCCGCCGATACGGTTCAACCACCGGATGAGGGAATTGGTCCGGAGTTGCAACGGGTATTGTATCGGTGTCGTTCGACGAAATGAG
>JANXLS010000414.1 GCA_025355035.1 Planctomycetota bacterium
ATAAATTCATGCCGGATGCGTTCAGGCGCTTCATAGCAGACCCCTTCGCTGCCTTGGCGTTCTTTTGCCCTATGCAACGGAAGGACAATTGAAAAGCCCTGGGCGTCAGCCGGACTTGAACGTTAATCTGCTGGGCATCGAAGTCGATAAATCCCGGCACGAAAAGGCTGCCGCCATGCTCAGGGCAAACAATGTTCTCTGGTCGGCCATCGAAGACGCCACGGTCGATCACCCCGTGAGCGCCTCCTGCTGTTGCCTTGGGAAGCGTGTGGAATTCCGGACGATTGAGCGCGTTCGTGCTGGCAGCGGATGCTCAGCAGATGTTTGACAAGATCGTGGCTGAGCATGTTCGTGTGCGCGGCATTCGCCACTGGTTTAGTTCCCGTAATTAATGTTTATCGAAGATTGGCTTCAACGCAGCGAACCAGCGTTCAGCCATCTTCTCCTTGCCTTTCGCGTTGGGGTGAACTTTGTCCTCGAACGTGTCAGTATTCCAATCGAAGCCCTCAGCCTGGTTGACCAAATCCACGTTCAGCCGCTTAGCGAGTTTAGCCAGTTCCTCGTTCAACTCCGGTATGTAAGAATACTTCGGGAGCTTTCCACTTGGGATGACTTGCGCAAGCAGCACCAACACCTTCGGATTAGTCCGACGAAAGTCGGTGATCAGCTTTTCAGTGGCTTTGAGGATTCCGGGAATCGGTTTCTCTTCGACGAAGTGATTGTGTCCGCAGTGCAGCAGCACAATGTCGGCAGGAGTCATTTCAAAGTTTTTATCCATCACGGTTGCTAGGAACTCGGCATTTTTACCGCCGTACCCTTCGTGCTTCACAGGATCGCTTCCGCGCGAGCCAACGAACTGGACACGATACCCCGCATCATTGAGTTTCTTTAACAGCAAACCACGATTGCCTTGCTCAGTGATGGAATCGCCGACAGCCATAATGCGATATGTCTTTTGCACATCACCTTGATTGGCGGGTTTTTCCTCGCAATGCACCCCCACCAAGGAAGTCAGCAACGCTGCGATAATTAAGAACGTGTGGCTATTCATTTCCTCATTGTCCCCTGGGATATGTTGTATGACATTGCAAAGAATGACCGGCGCCTTAAGCATGGACCGATAAACCGTTATCGGCCACTCACTACTTCTTCTCATAGAATCGGACATATTCGTACTCCGCATAGGCCGGCAGTTCCGTGTCCACGGGATCGCCTGTCTTTCCGTCAGCGCCGAGTTTCGCCGCGATGGACGTCAGGAGAATGCGCTGTTTGCCGTGCTCGTAGTTCGAGATGTCCCAATGTTCAATCTCCTTGCCGTCGAAGAAGTATCGAAGCGTTGTCGGCGTGAACTCGCAGCCCCAGGTGTGAAAATCGGTCGTGAGATCAGGGGTGTGAATCGCCTTCCACGTTCCGATGGGCTTCAAGTCGCTTCCCGCCTTTGGCTTCTGCATCCAAAGTGATCGCTTGTACTCGTCGCGCTTGTAGGATTCGTGCTCGCATACGTCCAGTTCGTGCGGGCCCGCGCCGCCAATCCGAACG
>JANXLS010000424.1 GCA_025355035.1 Planctomycetota bacterium
GCCGATTCAATTCGTTCGTTTGCCACTTGCTTGCTCCGCATGTCGTGTTGCCGGCATCACCCGGCCAGATTCGGAAATTGCCGGCGAAACGCCGGCGATGAGTTAAAACTTCAACCCGCCTTCGCGCGCGCCTTCAGCCAATTCCTTGATGCGGCCGTGGTACAGATACCCACCGCGGTCAAATACGGCCTTCTCAATGCTCTTGGCTTTCGCCAGTTTCGCAATCAACTTGCCCACTTCGCGAGCCGCTTCTTTGTTCGCGCCATGCTTGCCGCTGAAGTCTTTCGACAGCGAGGAAGCCGACGCCAGCGTCGCACCCTTGTCGTCGTCAACCAACTGCGCATAGATGTGCTTCGAACTGCGGTACACGTTCAAGCGCGGCTTCGCAGCCGTACCCGCAACCTTTTTGCGCACTCGAACATGCTTTCGTACCCGTCGCTCGGATCGTGTGACTAAACTCATAATCTCTCACCTTTTCATGCCGCGCTTTCGCGCCACTCATACTGAAGTGCCAAGTGCCGAATCCTGATTGCCAAAAATCAACATTCAGTTCGCACATCATCCACTTTTTATTCAGCCTGCGTTTCCGGTGTCCGGCACAACCAGCCCACCCACAAGCCGCACGAATACAACGAATCTTTCTTCCCCGCCGTTCTTCAGCACTCAGCACTTTGTACTCGGTATTCGGTACCGGGCACTCAGCACTCAGCCCTTACTTCCCTGTCGCCGCAACCGTCTTGCCCGGCAACTTGCGGACAACTTCGCCGCGATAGCGCACGCCCTTGCCCTTATACACGTCCGGCGTTCGGACCAAACGGATCGAAGCGGCGACTTGTCCAACTAACTGCTTGTCGATGCCTTCAATGCTGATCTGCGTCGGGACCGCCAGCGTCACTTTCACGCCTTCAGGAATGGCATAGATTTCAGGAATTTTGGTGTTGTAGCCGACGAACAACCGCAGCTTCTTCTTGTCGCTCGACAACTCGGCGCGGTAACCGACGCCTTGAATTTCGAGTTCCTTCTGATAGCCCTTGGTTACGCCTTCGACCATGTTGTTGATGATCGCGCGGTACAAACCGTGCTTGGCACGGTCGGTGCGAAGATCGCTGCCGCGCGTGAAGGTGATTTCCTTCGTATCCGCGTTGACTTCCGCAGCTATCGCGCCCGTCAACTCCTGCTTCAGCGTCCCTTTGGGCCCCTTGACGGTCACCATCTGGCCATCGACGTTGATTTCGACTCCGGCCGGGATCGTTACGGGCTTTTTTCCAATTCGCGACATCGTTACACTCCTCGTATCAGTGCTGAGTACCGAGTGCCGAGTGCCGAGGAACAGCAAGTTCAGCGCTGCGCGCTTTCATTGCATTCCTGTGCTACTCAGACTTACTTCGGATCCCGCACCGTTTTTACTGTTTCGAATCTGTTTGCACTGCATTCAGAAAGCGCATTGCTTCCCAAACATTTGCTGTTCCCTTAACACTCGGCACTCGGCACTGTCGTTAGTACACTTTGACGAGTATTTCGCCGCCGACGTTCGCTGCGCGCGCTTCCTTGTCGGAAAGCACACCCTTCGACGTCGTCAGAATCTGGCAGCCCATGCCGCGGAGCACCGGCTTGAGCGCTTCTTTCTGCGAGTAGACGCGTCGGCCTGGCGTACTCACGCGCTCGATCAGGTTGATCACCTGCTCGCCGGCGCGTCCGTACTTCAGCATCAGCTTCACGTCGTTCTGCGCCGGAGTCTTCAGATTCTTCACAATCTCGAAGTTCGAAATGAAACCTTCGCGCTTCAGGGCTTCTGCGATCGATATGACGATCTTCGAGCTGCGCACGTTCACGGCTTCGCGGCGTAAATGAACCGCGTTGCGGATGCGTGTCAACATATCGGCGATCGGATCGGTTACTGGCATGTTTTCTTCCTTCGTTAAACGCTACCCGTTGAACGTTGCTCGTTCCACGTCGCACGTTTCATTTATCTTGCGATGACACATCGTGAACGCCGTAGCGGAGTCCGCGCCGGCCTTACCCAAACTTTAATTTTGAACTTTGAACTTTAAACCACCGTTCGCCGTTTCGGCTACCAGCTTGCTTTCTTCACGCCGGGCAGTTCGCCCTTGTGAGCCAGCGAGCGGAAACAGAGACGGCAAACTTTGAACTTTCGATAGTACGCGCGCGATCGCCCGCACAATTCGCAGCGATTGTACGCCCGCGTCGAAAACTTGGGCTTCGCTTTGCATTTCACTACCCAACGTACACTTGCCATCGATGTCTCTCCGCCGTTGCTTCTTTTAGGGGGAACACGCTGTTCGCGCGCTCTTCTTAATCTATTCTATGAACCGGCAAAAAGCCAGTCCGTTCTTGACTTTAGTGATCTCGGAACGGGCAGCCCAGCATCTTCAACAACTGCAGCGCATGTTCATCCTTCTTGGCCGTCGTACAGATCGTAATATCCATGCCGTGGATAATATCCGTCTTGTCCGTTTCGATTTCCGGGAACACCGTCTGTTCCTTCAAACCCAGCGAGTAATTTCCGCGACCGTCAAACGAGCGCGGCGAAATACCACGGAAATCGCGTACGCGCGCCAGAGCAATGTTGAACAACCGGTCCAGGAATTCGTACATCTTCGGGCCGCGCAGCGTCACCCGGCATCCGATCGCCATGTTTTCGCGCAGTTTGAAATTCGAAACCGACTTCGTCGACATCGTCACGACCGCTTTTTGGCCGGAGATCATCGTCATGTCCGCCAAGCACACTTCGCCAACTTTTGGATTGTTGTCCGTCGCCGGTTTGCCAAATCCCATGTTCAAACACACTTTCGTCAGGCGCGGTACAGCCATGACGTTCGTGAATCCGAACTTTTCGCGCAACGCTGGGACAACGTCCTTCTGGTACTTGTCGCGCAGGCGCAGCACTTTCGGCGCAACCTGTTCGCCACCTTCTACCTTGGGACCCTTTGCAGCAGCCTTCGCCTTTTCAATCTTTGCGGCGTCGGGCTTTGCTTTCGCGGGTGCGGCTTTCTTTTCTTCTTTTTCGGCCATGACAAAATCCTTCGTGCTGAGTCCAGAGTGCAGAGCGCCGAGTTGTTTCCGATCCGCCGTTGCTGTTTCTCAGCACTCGGCACTCGGCACTCGGCACTTCTTGAATTACTTCGCTGAATGTTCGTGCGGCGGTCCCTTTTCAACAACCTTCACGTTTGACACGTGGATCGGTCGCTTCATGATCTTCAAACCGCCGGCTTCACCCGTCTTTTGGTTGTAGCGCGCCGTCTTCCACTGCTCCACGCCACGGACCGGAGTCTGCTTTTCGCCGCGCTTCTTGCTGTTCGGCACATCCAACAACACCGTGCCCTTGATCCGGTCGACTTTGATGACCGTACACAGCTGCGGCTTCTGCGTCGCGGCGTCGATCATGTTCGATCCTTCGCCTTTGATAATGGCGACTTTGTCGCCTTTGCAAATCTTCGTCTTGATCATGTCTTTAAAAGTCCTGTGTCCTATGTCCTGAATCTCGTGAGCTGAATCTCGATGCCCCGCTGTTTCTCAGCACTCGGCACTCAGCACTCAGCACTTCTTTTAGACGACTTCCGCTGCCAAAGAAACGATCTTCATGAATCCCTTGGAGCGCAGTTCGCGAGCCACCGGTCCGAAAATGCGCGTTCCGCGCGGTTCTTTTTCAGGCGTGATCAGCACAATCGCGTTGTTGTCGAATCGGACCGACGAACCGTCCGAACGCTTCACCGCTTTGCGCGTCCGGACCACAACACCCTTGACCACCAACTTCTTCTTATCCTTCTTGCTGGTCGTCATGAATTCGCTGCCCGGCTGAACCTTCTTCACTGCGGCAACAATAATGTCGCCCACCGATGCGTATCGGCGATGCGTTCCGCCGAGCACCTTGATGCAGACCGCAGTCCGTGCGCCGGTATTGTCGGCTACTACCACTGTCGTGTGATGTTGAATCATCTCGTTTTTAGCCTTCCCTGTCGTGCCTAAATCGTCTCTGAATCGTTAGTCGCGCTCGCTCTGTTCGGTTACTACTTTGTCTTCGCTGCTTCGACGTTCGCACCCTTGACTTCGGCCACCGTCAGCAACGCCGCGCGTTCGACGATCTTCACCAAGGCCCAGCGCTTCTGCTTCGAGATCGGGCGCGTTTCAATGATTTCAACGCGATCACCCATCTTCGCTTCGTTCTTCTCGTCGTGAGCGTGCAGGTTCGTCGATCGGAAGATGTACTTGCCGTAGCGCGCATGCTTGACCAGGCGCTTGATTTCAACCCGGATCGTCTTGTCGCGCACGTCGCTCGTCACGATGCCTTCTTCCATGCGCCGTCCGCTGGTTGCTTTCACTGCCGTCGCTTCAGTCTTCTTGTCCGCTGCATCCACCATGGTTCATTCCCATCTAATTCTGATTCTGTCGTTGACCGTCGAATTTCAGTCGTCTCATGTGCGCCTTACAAGGCACACATCCAAACCCAATCTGTTAAGCCCTTAAACTCGAACTTTGACCTTCAAACTTATTTCTGACCCATGTCTTCGCGGTCCAAACCGTGGCGAACGCGCTTGGCTTCCGCCAATCGCACCGCATACCGGTTCGCTCCGCCGTTGCCGTTCAAATCCGTCTGCGCAAAATGGCGCGTTCGAATCCGGCGCAACTGCGGCTTCACCTTGCGCGCTTTTGCATCTTTCGCCAATTCCGTCTTGATCGCGACAGCCCGGTCATCAACCGACTTCACCACGCGCACAAACGTCGGAGCGGCTTTCGCGGCCTTCGGCGTCAGGTCGGCGATCGCTGCATCCAATTCTTTGCGCTTCACGCGCTCAGACAAAATCGTTTCAATTCGCGCTATCAAACGCTTGCCTTCGCGCTTGTCGTGAGCCTTGATCGATTCGCCCGACGAACTCTTCACAATTCCGTCGAACAGCTTCTTCTTTTCGAGGATCAATTGATCCTGAAGCTCTCCGTTCGACTTTTCGCGCAATGTTTTTGCTGTAATCGCGGCCATCTTTCCTTACCTCTTCAATCTTAAATCTGATTTGTCTCTCACAAAGGCGCAAAGCCGCAAAGAACGGCAAAACCCTTTGACTTTTTTCTGCTTTTCTCTTTGCGACTTTACGCAAGAAAAGGTGATGCATTCAATCTTAGAACTCTGCGCGGCGCTGCAGGAACTTCATCCGGAACGGCAATTTTCCGGACTGCAATCGGAACGCTTCGCGAGCGGCCGTTTCCGGAATCCCGGCGACTTCAAACAGCACCGTTCCCGGCTTGATCACGACGGCCCAATATTCGATTTCGCCTTTACCCTTACCCATGCGCGTTTCGGCCGCAATCGCTGTCACCGACTTGTGCGGGAAGACGCGGCACCAGTATCGGCCTTCGTTGCCCAATGAGCGGGAAAGCACCACACGGCAGGCTTCCAATTGCTGCGCGGTTAACCATCCCGGTTCCATCGCCTGAATTCCATAATCGCCAAAAGCGACGTAGTTTCCAGAAGTCGCGTTGCCGCGAATGCGTCCGCGCTGGCTCTTTCGGTATTTGACTCTTTTTGGCATCAACGACATGGCACTCATCTCCGTTAGAACAGCAGTTCAAAGTTCAAAGTTTCAAGTTCAAAGTTGCTCAGTTCCTACGTTACCCTTGAACCTCGAACTTTGAGCTTTGAACTCTTTTATTAGGCTTCCGAAACCGTCGGCGCTTCAGTCTGATATGCTTCTTTCTTGATCTTGCCCTTGTAAATCCAAACCTTGCAGCCGATCACGCCGTACGTCGTGTTGGCTTCAGCAAATCCGTATTCAACATCCGCCGACAACGTGTGCAGCGGGAGCGAACCAACCATGTACGGCTCGGTGCGCGCGATTTCAGCGCCGCCCAATCGTCCCGCCACGATCACCTTCACACCCAACGCGCCCTGAGCCATCGTGGCTTCAACGGCCTTCTTCATCGCGCGGCGGAACGACGCTCGCTTCAACAACTGCTCAGCAATGCCTTCCGCTACCAACTGCGCGTCCATTTCAGGCTTCGTGATTTCGCGAATGTTGACTTGGACCTTCTTGTTCGATCCATCCTTCGAGAACTTCTGCAACTCTTCGCGAATTTTGTCGATTTCCGAACCCTTCTTCCCGATCACAACACCCGGTCGCGACGTGAAGAGGAACACCCGGGTTTCATCGCCCGTGCGTTCAATTTCAATCTTGCTCAACCCCGCCTGCTTCAAGCGCGATCGAATGAACTTCTTAATCTTCTGGTCTTCGACCACATACGTGCCGTAATCGTTGCCGCGCGCGTACCAGCGCGACACCCAAGGCCGTGTGATGCCGACTCGAAATCCGTAGGGATGTACTTTCTGACCCACTTCGCATCTCCATTCATGTAGTCGTACCGCAGATCCGCGTCGTTGATTTGGATCTGCTTGAATTCCGCGGGCAATTCGCCCGCGTTACGGGCCTTATGCTTTTGACTTCTTTTCAACCGGTTCGCTCACGACGACCGTAATGTGGCACATGCGGCGCAAAATCGGCCGGGCACGGCCCATCGGTCCTGCCAGGAAGCGCTTCAATCGCGTGCCTTCATCGACGTAGCACTCCGAAACAATCATGTCTTCAGCACTGGCGCGGCCTTCGCTCTTCACGTCGGCATTGCCAATGGCGCTCAACAACACGCGATCAATGTAGTATGCTGCGCGCTTGCTCGAGTAGCGCAGAATTTCGCGCGCGCGCTCAACCTTATGGCCGCGAATCTGATCGATCACGAGCCGAACCTTTTGCGGAGCGATGCGCAAACCGCGCAACGACGCGCCGTAGTGGCCTTCCGGATACACCAGCTTGCTGGTCGGAGCCTTGTCCTTGCCATCATGCTTGCGCTCGGCGCGCTTCTCGTGGACTACCTTGCTGCGTAATACCTTGCCCATGTTCGTCTCTGTCCGTTCCGT
>JANXLS010000433.1 GCA_025355035.1 Planctomycetota bacterium
AGACGCAAGCAATTCTTCAGTTTATTATTTTACAGGCCCTTACGCATTTTTTCATTGTCCGGATTCTCGCCATTCCGACTACAATTACTATATCGGAGCGGCTTGGAACTGGGGCGATTATGGCAAGGGTGTTTTCTCGGCGGATTCGCGGTGTGACGTTGATCATGGTCGCGGGGGTCTTGACGATCCTCGCCGCAATGGGCGCTGGCTTCTTCACACTGATCATCTCACAGTCCAAATCCGCCCTCCGCTACTCCGAAAGCGTCAGCGCTGAATTGTGTGTCAACGCAGCCATGGCCGATTCCATCGCCCGGCTGCGCGAGGAAGTGTTCGCACACACCGAAGATCCCAGCAGCGCTTGGTACACGATGGATTATCTGCACGGCGCGACGAAGAACATTTCGTTCCCCGGGAAAAACCCGAAACCCACGACAGGCCTCGACAAAGTCTATCCGTTCACCCGAGCGCTCTCCAACAAAGTCGCTCCCAATAGCGAGCAGTACAGCGTCACCATCGTCGACGCCGCAAGCAAAATCAACATCAACTCCGGCGACAACCTCGGCTTCGTGCTCGACAACCTGTGCCGCGCGATCGGCAGTCCGCTTGCTGCCGCCGATCTCGACGCCATCCAACCGCGCGTCTGGCAAAAGTATGGCGCGGCTAACGCACTTTTTAATAACGCAAAAAACATGAACGACGACGGTACGAAGAAGGGCTACGACCTCTATTACGTCCTTGATGAAGACCGCGACGGCAACGACGACATCACCAAAAAACCGATGCCCCTGAAGGACGACAAAACCGCGCTTTACGGCGACGGATTCGCCATAGCAACCTATCGCTCCCGCCACGGAAAATTCGATGACATTCAGGACGTCAAACGCGCACTGACCTGTACGCCGAACGCGTTGCATCCGGAACTGCAGACGCTCGAAATCGAAGTCAAATTCAACGCGATCAAAGACTACATCACGGTCAGTTCATGGGTCGACACCAGCACCGTCTGCACGGGAAAATTTGAGTGGGTTGATACGACGCTTCAGTCGCTATCCGCGATCGATCCCGACAAGCCCGGAAGTGGCGCGGGCACTTTCCAATGCCAGGTGCTTATCGATCGCGACAAATCCTGGATCGCCGACGATCCCAAGAACGATCCCAAGAATCTGCGCGGTTCGCTGCGCGGATGTTACGTCACGATCATCAACGGCCACGGCGCCGGACAACTCCGCCGCATTGCCACCAACGGCATCGACTGGATCGCGCTGAAAGCCTCGCAGCAAATGGACGTGCATCCCGGCCCGATCAGCTCCTACATGATCGTCGCGCGCGAAGACGCGCTCACCGAAAACATCTCCGCGCCCACGTCGCCATCCAACGTCGCCACGCTGCCCAAACAGGATGCCCAAGGCGGATTAATTCGCGATCCCGACATCGATTACACGCGTTATCCGCTCTGCATCCATCGCGCGCCGATAAACGTCAACACCGCCTCCGACAAAGTGCTGACCGCTCTTTTTATGGGCCTCGACATCCAGCACGGCCACCCCGTCGCTGTCGGAACCGATGCCGATCTCCGGGCGACGCAGCTCGATTGGAAGTACACCGACGCGAACGGAAGTCCCTATGATCCGCACGACCAACTCGCCTATGTGCTCAAACCGCGCGGCGTGAAACGCATCCCGGCTTCGTCCGGAAAATTGTCATTGGATCGTCCGAAGCCCTGGGACAAAACGCAGGAAAACAACTTCGGCTACATAACCAACTTCGGTGCAATCGACGTCGGTTTTAAAAAAGTCGGCTCATCCAATGATCTGAATGAAGCTCAAGAACTTGCCTACCGCGTCATCATGGCCCGAACACGTACGAAGCCCGTCGGCCAGAAAGATCCCGATCCCACCACGCTCGATAAAGGCGACGGGCCGCCTCCTTATAATGGACGCTTCGAAGGCTTCGAACGCGGCCCGTTCAAGAGCTGGGACGACTTCTATTTCCGCGTCGTCAAACCGTGGGACGACATTCGATCGAGCTACACGATCGTCAACAAGCGCACGATCCCGAATTCCGGTTCGTCGCCCGAAGCCAACAACGGTCGCAACAAATCCTCTGTCGCCCGGCTGATCATGGCCAATTTCAACCCCAACACCGACATGTTGAAATTCAATCCCAATATCGAATGGATCGACCGTTGGGGCCGCAATTTCACTGACATGGAAGCGGTCATGTCTTACACAGAAGACGCGCCCACAAAACAGCCCGGCGACCGTTGGACCAATCCGCGCGTCACCAAGGCTATGACCGACACGGCGCGCCCCATCTTCGCCTACGAAGACGCCGGCAATGGCGCGCGCGGACAAGTCAAACTTTGCCCGGCCAACGTCACCAGCGACAGCGACCCCAACGCCGGCGTCTATATGATCCGCAGCTTCCGTTACCGATCCGACGAAATGATCGACAAGACCGACTTGAACCGTTCGACAACCGAATTCGCGTTCGATTCAAAAGGCATCTTTGAAATCAGCGCCAACGGTCGCGTCGTTCAAAATGGAGACGTTCGCGCTGAACGCCGCTCCGAAGCGCTGGTCAAAATCTACGACGTTTGGCGCGAGACCACCCAAAGCCAATTCGTCAAAGGCACCATCGCCGTCGGCAACGCCGCGCCAAAATGCACCGCTGGGACGACCTACGCAGGACAAGTCGCGCGCGATTCAAAAAACATCTCAGAATTGATGCCGCTGACTACGCTCCCCGAACCGCTCGTGCCGCTTCAATACAAAATCAACAACTCGAAAAAAGGTCTCACCAATCGCGAGGTCGTCGATCCCGGCAATGTGATGCGCGACGCTTTCGGCATACAAAAGAGTGACCCCAAGATGCCCGACGTCATCGCCAACCGTGTGCTGCCCGCGAACTACGACGGCCAGATCGTCCTTGCCACCAACACGCTCGCATTTGACCCCACCGATGGTGGTGACAAGGACACGTTCCTCGCCAGCTTTCAGGGCGATCTCGACACCGACACCTGCAAAGGCAACGGCCGAGAACAAGCAAAGATGCCTCATACGCCGCGAAACGACGGCTACAAATACCG
>JANXLS010000437.1 GCA_025355035.1 Planctomycetota bacterium
TGCGTTCGTCCGGGATTCGCGGTATTCTCAGGACTTAAATCTTCTTCATTTGGGGCTGAGTGGTCCACACTAATGGATAACAATCTAAAAAAAGACAAGGGCGATCCGTCTGGCTCTCCCGGTGGTGCTGTGGATGATTTGACGCCACCGACCATGCAGGGGATGATGCCGACATTGCACGTCGCTCCTCCGACTGGCGTTACGAAAATGGACGCGCAAGGTCCGGCGACAGTCACCCCCGCCACACAGGTCGGCGAACTCGAACGCACGATGGTAGGCGTCATGCCGTCTGTTCAAACCAAAGCCGTTCCCAAAGCCCATGAAAAAGCATCCAACGGCGTTCATTACGCGACGAGTGCGAACGCCGGCAGCAAAACGGCCGCAACCATCGCGGGTGATATTCCCACTCAGGACTTGTCCACCGAACAATTGTTGCGCGATGCGCCGCGTTTGGAATCCTGCGGTCAAATCTGTCCGGCGTTGAACGGCATTCCCCTTCTGTATAAACTCGGCCAGGGCGGCATGGGTGCGGTTTATTACGGAATTCATCCGCGCCTGCAGAGCGAAGTCGCCGTCAAAGTGCTTCCGTTCCATTTGGCCGCGCAAGATCCCGGCATGATTCAACGTTTCTTCCGCGAAGCGCAGATCGCCGCGAAAGTCCGCTCCCCGCATCTCGTGAGCGTCATCGACGTGAATGAAGAATCCGGACTCTTCTTCCTGGTGATGGAATACGTCGCCGGCGTCTCGATGGGGCAGTTTTTGAAGAAGCAGATCGAAGAAGGCCGCGTCGGCCTCGGTGAATTGGACGCCATCGATTCGACCATCGCAGCGTGCATGGGACTGGATGCCGCGCATCAAAACGGCATTATTCATCGCGATCTCAAGCCCGATAACATCATGCTGCCGTACAAATCGCGACAGCAAAAAACATTCGATATACGTAACGCCAAATTGATGGATTTGGGTCTGGCGCGCAGTGAAGAAGGCAATCAATCCCTGACCGGCGTTCAAGCCGCGATGGGCACACCCGGCTACATGGCCCCTGAGCAGGCGCTTGATG
>JANXLS010000454.1 GCA_025355035.1 Planctomycetota bacterium
TGCCCAGGCCGAAAAAACGGTCGTCATCATCCGCACGAACCACGGAAGCGGGTCCGGCTTCCTGCTGACGGCGTCGGGGCTTTGCGCGACGAATTACCATGTTGTCGAAGGCGCGCGTGAACTGAAAATCAAGATTCAAAAAAAGGATTCGCGCGATCAGGTTGAATTGGTGGGTGCGAAGGTCATTGCCGCGTATCGCGAACGCGATCTCGCATTGATTCAGCTCCCGCCCGCGCCGGCGTCCGTCTCGCAGGACGATGGTTATCCGAAAATCGTGTTCCGCACTTCCGAACCGCTTGCGGGCGAATCGGTGATCGCCATTGGCAGCCCTGGATTGGAAGCGAAACTTCTCGAATACTCTGTGACGCAGGGCATCGTGTCGAACGCGCGCCGCATGTACGGAACGATTGACATGATCCAAACCGACGCCGGCGTCAATCCCGGCAATTCGGGTGGGCCGCTTTTTGATGGAGCCGGCTATCTGCTCGGCGTTGTATCGGCCAAAGGCATCGGCGTCGAAAACGTCGCGTTCGCCATTCCGGCAAAAGCGCTTCAGGAATTGATCGAGAAAAAGGACGAAGAAGACTACAAAGTCGCTACCCTTTCCGAATGGGAACGGAAGAACAATCCGAAGCTCAGCCTGACGTATGCCGATGAAGCGGCTCAGAAGAAATTTGGATTTACCTTGCCGGACGAGTGCTCGATCATGACCGTCGCCGATGATGGTAAAGCTGTCTATCTTGTGCTCGGCCACAATGGAAAAATTCAGGAATACCTGATCGCCGAAAACAAAATGGGTCGGAGCTATGAATGCGGTTCGCACGTAGACGCCATGTGGTTGCGAAAATCGTCCGGAACGATGGCCGTCCTCATGTCGGCTGCGAAGAAAGTTCTCATCCTCAACACGCAAACGATGATGCTCGAAAAAACCGTGGCGTTGCGCTCGATCCCGGCGATCGGATCGTTTCTGGGAGGCGCTGGAGACTACATTGTCCTCTCCAATCCGGTGCGCGGCGAGAATTCCGAATCGACCTTGATCGTGCCGAACGAAACGGCGGGCGGCACGCCGGCGCAAATTGAATTGCCGCGAAATTTGTTTCCGATCAGCAGCGCGAGTAATTCAAAATGGGCGGTCTTTGAGACGTTCGATCTGGTCACTGACAGCGTGAAAGTGCTGGCGTATCCAGTCGATGTTTGCACGGCCCAAATCAGAGAATGGTCGTCGGCGCGCCAGAAGAATGCAACGATGAGCAGTGCCGATATTAAATCGAAATTGGATGTATTCTCCAAGAAACTGCTTGAAGTCGAGCGGAAATACGAAGTGCCCGGACATCGCAACGACGCCGAACGCGGACCGATTTCCTTCCTCGATGCCGATACGATCATCATGGGCCGACATGCGTATAAGATTGGCGAAAAGATCGAGGAGGCTCGCGAATTCGAGGAAAATCCCGAGCTCAAAAACGGCAACATGCTGGACGCGCAACATTGGATGTTGAAGGACGGCGATACCATTCGAACGGGCGATGCGAGCGGAAAATTCGCGTCCAGCCGGGCACACATTTACGACGCGACGACTGGCAAGATTCTGAAGAAAATTCCATTCCTCTGCACCCAACCACACTTCGCGCGCGACGGAAAAACGCTCTTCGCGTTGGATGGAACACAACACATTCTGTTCAGATTCAAAGATTGGGAATCGTCGCTCGAAACTCCAAAGTAGAGCCGAAATCGGTTCCGCTCCACTCCTGGATTACGGTGACGGTGCCGAATCGTTGCACCCGCTGCGACCCGGATTTCCGCCGCTCATGGGCCACGCGGTTGGGCCAGGCATTCCGGTTTTAAGGCAATAGAACGTGCTGTGATACCCGACGAACAATCGACGGCCAACAAGGATCGGCTCGGCGTATCCCCCCTCTCGAGTACAGTGTGTCCAGAATTCCTTCCCGTCCATTGCGTCCAAACAATACATCGTCAATTTGTTGTTGAGCGAACCGACATAGACTCGATCGCCCACGACCGCCGGAGCCGCGTAAATATGCCCGCCTGTTTCCTTCGACCAGATGTCGTGCCCGTCCGTTGCGTTCAGACACCGCAAGGTCATCCCGTGAGCCGCGAAGACGCGGTCACCCTTTGCAGCGAGAGAAACACCCACATTCCCCACGCCCGGTGATTCCCAGATTTTTTCGCCGCTCTTCAAGTCGATGCGAAAGACGGTATTTCCGCCCACGGCGAAAACGCGCCCGCCAGCGATACATGCTCCAGCCTGCGATTGCCCTCCGAGCGCGAATTCCCAGAGCAGTTTTTTGTCCTTTGTATCGACGCATTGCAACGCGCCACCCAACTGTTCGAATACGACGCGCCCCTCGGCGATTGATGGCGGCGCGACGATTGACTTGGGCGTCGTGAGACTCCAGCGAAGTGTGCCTTGCAATGCGTCCAAGCAAATCAGATCGTGGTTTCGCCCGAGGTAAATCGCTCCGTCGGCGATAATCGGAGCCGTGAACGTCTGCGATCGAACATCGTCCTGCCACGACCATAATTCGTGGCCGTCCTGCGCGTCGAGCGCGAAGACGCGCCCGTCATTGCGCCCGTCCTTGCGTGTGCGAATGAAGATGACGCGGCCATCGGCGGCCGCCAGCGATTTGTAGATGAATCCGCCGTTTTCGTGCTGCCAGACTAGCTTGCCCGTTCCGACTTCATAGCAGATCAAATGACCATCTTTGTTTCCAATGAATATACGATTGCTGCCAATCGCCGGAAGTTGATAAATCTGACCGGCTTCGACGCTCCAATCAACTTCTCCGAAAGCGCTCATTGTCCGGTAGAGTTTCTCGAGCCGCTTTCGAATTTCAGCGTCCTGTTCGGCGTTCAGCAATTCCTTCAGAATGGGCGCGAACGCTTCTTCTCGTTCCGTTCCGAGCGCGCGGATCTTTTTTTCGGCTTCTTCGCGTGCATCGAAATCGTCGTCGCCCAATTTGGCGATCAAGGCGCGGAGCGCTGGATCGAAGTGGACCGCATCGGCCGCGCGAATCGCTGCGTAGCCCAAAAGCGTCGCGATTAAAATGGCATGTCGCATGAAAAACACTCCGCAGCACGCTATTTGTCCGGTGTGATGTGATTCGGCGGGATGACGCCTTTTTTCGAGCCGCCGCCTTTTCCTTTATTCGCTGAATAGGTTTGGGAAATCTGGTCGTTGTAAAGCTTCCCGAGAAAAATCACCGAGACGTTCAGCGCCAGTTTTGAGTGGGTCACGTCGTCATTCACAAATCCCGACTTCGCCAACGTCGGCGCGAAATTGCCATGGCTGAGCTTCATCGTGAACAACGCGCTTTGTGCGAGAATGCTATTCGAATCTTTTTGGAATTTCATGCTGAATCCATTTTTCGCGCCGCCATGCGCATCCAGAATAAATGTATTCGTGATGCCGGCCACGTCGATGATCACTTTGACGCCCTCCGGTTTGAATCCAGCCGGGACATCGAGAAGTCCGGTCAACATGATCGAATCGTTGCCGGGTTTTATGAACGACAGCTTCGTTGAAAGCGAATCGCCGACAAGCGGCGCCGACACACTCGCTGCCGTAGCGCCACTCAAGGGAGTCGATTTTGGATCGAAGGGATCGGATCCCAATGCTTTTTCGAGATCGTCGGAGAATCCATCTGCATCGCTGTCGTTGCCGATTCCCGCATAGGTGGGCTTTACGGTAACACTGATGCTGCCCATGACGGTTGCCCGCCCAACATCGGAGACCGTGACCGTCACATTGAAGGTATTCACCGTGCTGTATTTGTGGCTTGTCGTCGCGCCGTCGCCATTCGTGCCATCGCCGAAGTCCCACGTGTACGTCAAGGCGCCGCCACCGGGTTCGGAGGCAACAACGTTGAAATTCACGACCTGCCCGATTGCCGCCGGGTTTGGAAGCGCAGTCGGCTGGGACGCCAAAACCGGTTGCGGATTGACTACGGCAGTGACACTCGACGTCGCCACGCCGCCGTTTGAATCTTTGATCGTTACGGTGCAGATGTATGATTTCGGATTGGCGAAAACGTGCGCGACTGTCGGGCCGGTTGCCGTGCCGTCGCCGCCAAAATCCCACGAATAGGTCAACGTCAAATTCGATATCGCCGCCGCTGAGAATGTCACGAGATCGCCGGTCTTGGCCGGGTTGGGGGTTGCGCTGGGACGAACGGTCAGTGTAGGACCCGACGTGACGTTGGTTTGTGTGGAACTCGTGAACAGGCTGTTCGCTTTATCCGTTGCGATGATCGTGGCGTCGCCCAACTGCGCGAGCGTCACGCCCGTAAATACCACCGAACCGTTGTCGCCCGCGTGGAATGTATAATCTTTCGGCAGCGACGATTTCGGATCGATGCTACTCGTGAAATGAATCGTCCCCGTGTAGGGCGAACTGGGGCTTCCCGTGACTGCGTTGCCGCACGCATCGACCGCCGTCAGGCGCAGATTAAATGCCTGGTTGATGCTGACGCTCGGCGTGACGTCCAGCACCAGTCCCGTCACAACCGGCGCGCCCGCTGCTTTGACGCACAGTATCGAAACTGCACTGCTCGCTGTCTGACCGTCCGGATTCGTGATACTGATCGCAAGCGCCGCGGCCGGGGCATTCGACGTACTGATATTCAGACTGATGTGGCTCGGATCAAGCACCTGAAAACTGTTAAGTGTCACACCGGCTCCGCTGAGCGCGACCGAAAGATGATTCGGGAAACTGGAGTCGGGATTATAGAAACCCGATCCACCCGAAACGACTCCAGTCAGTACGACGACTTGATTCGGCGTGTTGGGATCGATAAGCGATGGCGAGCAGCTGAAAGGCGTGGCCGGTGGCGGTGCCTTGAGTTGAATGACGCGGACGGCCCACTTATCGTTTTTTGGACAATACTCCTGGAACGTCCAGACCGTCATGTTGTCGAGCGGATCGACAACCGTGGCCGTGTAATCGCCCCAGCGTTGGACGCCGAGTTTCTGAATATTGTAATTCCCCGTGCTGTGGTAAACGATCGTCGCGGGTTGCAGTGTGTTGAGCGGATCGGTGGCGAAACGCCCCGACGTCGCGATGTCCAGTTGCTCTGTGTTTCCCGATGCCGAACATCCCAGCACCAAATGCCCCTGCCCCGTCATCGCACACGACGGGATGAAGTAGTGACGCGGATTGGACGCGGCGGTATCAAAGAGATTCGCGCTTTGACGGAGCGTTGGCGTAGCGGTCAAATTTGTGATTTCATAAAATCGGGAGCAATCGCGATCGCCAGCCGAACTCGCGATCCCAGTCGAATCGACGAGGTAGTTGTGCGCGGTCACCAATGATCCGTTGCGAATCGCTGCCTGATACAGACGCGTGTCAAGATCGTCCACCGGATTGACGCTGCCGAGCGCGGGTACGCCGCCGACCACGGCTCCGCCCGTCTCCGGAATCGCGATGGAAATCGGGCCGCTGAGCGACGGAACGCCGCCAGGATTGCTGATGCGATGCATCACGAGATTGGCCGTGCCGACGTTATCCACGCCGATGAAGTACCCTTCGGTCGCGGTTGCGTCATCGTTGTCAACTCCCTGCGGCGTGTTTATACCCGGATGCGGAAATGCGGCCATGTGTCGGAACGGTGTAACCGTCAGTTTCCCGACGAGGAGATCGGACTTGCGGACGACGAATCCCGATGCGCCTTGAAAATTGGTCGATGCCTGGTTGAAGATGCTGACGCCGATGTACAGCGCGTTGACGTCGATTCCGAGCGTATCGTAATCCGCGAAGGCTTTGTAATCGGGGTCAACTTTGACGGTGTTGAAATCGTGCTGGAATTGAAAAAAAGTGAAGCTCGTCGAATCTTTAATAATCGGCCCGGAGCTGACGGCGATTACGATGCGATTGACGTTCGCAACCGTGATCATGGTGATGAACCAGCGCTGGGCGAAACGGTCGAATCGAACACGCGGATCGGATGTTGAAGACTTGTTTCGAACCGATTCGAAGAAGACATCAGGGTCCACGTTGAACGCCGGGTCGGGCGTGCCGGTACGATCGAAGAGTCGGAAGCGTCCATTGAGA
>JANXLS010000457.1 GCA_025355035.1 Planctomycetota bacterium
CGTTCGGACAGCGCGCGCTCGTTTAACGAAAGGCCGCGAGCAGGTCATTTTTCTCCGCGACCAAGTCCTGCCGCGGCGCCAGGAAATCGTGGACGACATGCAGAAGCAGTACAATGCAATGCAGGTCGGCGTGTTTCAGCTTCTTCAAGCCAAGCGCGATCAGATCGACGCAGTTGCCGCAGTTCGGGCGGCATCTGTTTCAGAAGTTGCCCGATAGGAGCAGCCGTTCCTTCGTTCTTCGGTTTCATTCGTTTCAACAGAATCATTTGAATTACGATGGCAAGAATGAGCACTGCCAACGCCGCAGACAAGTTCATCCAGAATCCGAAAGCGAACAGAAATCCACCGAGCAATGGGGCAATGACTTTTGGCAGGCGCTTTTGAATGCTCTGCATCGCGAACGCGATAGCGGCGATTCTTGGGAGGTTCCGCACCAACCTCCTCGAATGTTGACCGAGCAGACGATTCGAGCCCAACTGGTCTACTGATTCAAGGACTCTCGAACAGCAATTTATCGTACTCGTCCTCTGCCACTCGCAACTGCGCGTCCAACGCCTGTTCCTCCTGCGGCGAGATTATTCTCCCGGCGGCCTTGCGCCAGCATTGGCGAGATCTTTCAAGCTCCAGCTGTGCCATGGTAACGCGTACACGCAGAAGACGAGCCAAGAAGTCACGGCCCGTTTCATCCGCGCGATAGGCGGCGCGAAGCATCAAGTTTCCCCATTCAGGACCGTGCGCGCACTTGGCGGTGTCGCAGATCTTCGCGTAGCAAATCAAATAGAGTAGGTCGGCGGTAACCCACTCCGCTGAAACTCTGCTGAGGTCATAGACATAAAAATTACGAGGAACAGGCTCGGCCCAGACACAACAGGGAAACGGGAAATCGTCGCCAGGCCGATCGTCTGGACAATAGACAATTTTCCAGTTACCTGCGTTCCGCCACTCAGGAAAGAAGTCTTCGCAAGCTTGCAGGTATAGCGACTCGATTCTCGATTTTTCGTACATGCTCGATCCTTGAGCCGGCGAATATGGTACCGTCATGTATCGCCCGCTCATACTTACTAATGCACTTGGTTTACAACCGGCCCGTGCCGGTCTATTTTCCGGCGCCGTCACCGTCCTCGTCACTGTGACCACGGTCCGCAGTCTCTATCAAGCTCCGCAGATTCGGCGTTACAAACACACTGCAATTCAGATCTTGAGCGCGCTTAATGAACGCCTGCAAGCCCTTGTTGATCGGCGTATCCTCAGGCAGCGCGACGAGGATCGAAGCACCAACGACGCCGGTCGAGGCATCCTTCGTTGTCGAAATCCATTCTTGGCGTGCCAAGAAGTCAAGATTGGCAAAGTGGGCCGGCTCCGGCTTGTCCGAGAGCGGAGCTACTTCTTGCGCCAGTTCCGCTTCCGGTTGGCCCGTTCCAATTTCGATTTCACCGTCAATGCCCGCTGGCAATTCTGCGCTCGGAGCGTCCTCCGCGGCTGCCTTCTTGTTTTCGCCGATGTTGTCGATGCGCATCGGATAAACCGTGCCATTGCGCTCCGCGAATCGCTCCTTGATTGAATCGTTCAATGATAGCTCTTCGCGCACCATTCCGACGAAACGGTTGGTCACCCCGCACGCTTCGGCAATCTTAACGTCCGTCCACCTCTGCCATTCGCTGTCCGTCAGCAGCGTCGTCACCGCTTTCCGCTTGTCTTGGTTTGTACGGTGCAGTCCCTGTTTTGTATTGGCACCGACCGAACGCAGCAGCGCGTCGCGAGCGGTACCAAGGATCACTTCCACACGAATTGCCTTCGCGCCCACTTTCAGTGCCGCGTAAAGCCTGTGAAAGCCATCGGCCAGCCAGTATTCCTTGCCGTCAAAGCAGACTACGACAGGGGGGAACTCAGCGCCATCCGCCATCTCTTGTGCGTAGGCGTCCACCGTATCCGGGTTGATCCGCACGCGCGATTGCGTACCGCCGTCGAGGCGGATCCGGTCGATGTCGATTGTTTCGATTGTTACCATTCGTTCTCCTTACAGTTGCCTGGTCTAGTTGCGTTTTAAACGCTCTTCTCCATGTGAATCACTTTGCCCCACTTGACCGGGCTTTTTCCGCCGGTCGTCAGAACCCAGATAACAGGCGCGCGCGGCGGCATTTTCGGTGCATCCCCATCTCCGTCTGTGAAAAAGATGATCAGATCGGGTTTGATCTGCTTCAAAAACTCCTTTTCGAGAGGTGGTAAGAAGGACGTACCGCCGCGCCCGTATACCCGCTCGATCCGACCGTTGTATTTATAATGCTTGTGAATGACTGTATCGCATTCGACGACGTGGACTTCAAACTTCCGCGCCATGACGTGCAGCTCTTTGCTAATGTCCGCCAAGTTTGAGTCGGACATTGAACCACTGGTATCGATCACGCACATGATTTTGGGCTTCGCGCTCAGCGACGAATGTCCCGGCACAATGCCAACAAGTTTTGGGAAGCGCCGATTCGGCCGGGCGTAGGTCGGGATCCGCTCGACTTCTTTTCCGACATAACGCCGCAGCAGCGATTGCCAGCACAGAGTTGGTCTCTCGCTTGGGTCTAGCGTGCTAACCCCGTTGCCCGCCGCTGTGCCGCGGCCCTTCATCGCGTCGGCGATGATTTTCTCTTCATACTCCGTCGGCTTTGCGCCTTTTTTCAGCAAATCGATCAATGTCGCCTCGACTGTCGCTTTCGCGAAGGCCTCGTCGGCCTTGATTGAAGACCAGCGATCGTGATTGTCGAGTTGCTGGCCTTTGGTGCCCTGCGTACCCGTATTGTTGGCTTGCGCGCTGGGGGCAAGCCCGCCGTTGCCTTGTAGCTCACTTTTTGTTCCACCTGTGCTCTGCGAGTTGGCTGGGTGACCACTACCTTTTCTGGGTGTCCCCGCCGCCGGAACCGGATTCTGTTTAGACTTGGAACTGTTCTTTACCAGGATTCGGTAACGCGTCATGGTATCCTGGTCTGGTTTCAATTCTGGAAAATCTCCTAGCAGAATCCCGCGCACAGGTAATGGTTCTGGCAAGTCCTCGTTGACCGTTACTTCCTCCGCGTTGACAAGCGCTCCGTAATCCGGGAAATCTTCGCGTTTGGTATAAACGTGGCCATACACGAATGGCACATACTTAAGGAACAAAAAAGACATTGAAGTAAAAATCCTCCCCGACCGAGAAAGTGTTTGCAGACAACTTTTATCGGAGGGGAGGATCACTATTGACATGTCATTTATCGTCCGGCACCCGTGCGAACTGAAGGCCGTGGGTGCGGAAGTTTTCCGG
>JANXLS010000463.1 GCA_025355035.1 Planctomycetota bacterium
AGACGCAAAGGCGCAAAGAACGGCACGAAAAAGAAAATGAAATGACCGACCGCATCAATTCGTCTTCATTTCTGTTCTTTTCTTTCGCCGTTCTTTGCGTCTTTGCGAGAGAAAATTTATCGCACTCGTCCCAGCACAACCGCCGCGTTTGTTCCGCCAAAGCCGTACGATGTTTTCAGAATCGTCGAGAAACTCCCGCTCAGCGCCGAGCCCGTCGGCGTGTTCAAATCGCACTCGGGATCTTTCTCCGCAGGATCCAGGCCCAGCACCGGCGGGACAAGTCCCTCATTTAATGTGTGCACAGCGGCTATCGATTCCAACACCCCCGCAGCTCCCATCGTGTGCCCGATCGAACTCTTTACGCTGCACACCGGAATGGTTCGTCCGCGCGCGCCGAAAACGTCGTGAACCGCTTTCGTCTCAATCGCATCATTATAAGGAGTACCCGTCGCGTGCAGATTGATGTGGTCGATCCGATCCGCTTCGATATCCGCATCCGCCAGAGCGTCGCGCATCAGCATCTTGATTCCATGCGCTTCCGTCTCTGGAGCCGTCATGTGAAACCCATCGTTGTTCATCGCCCGCCCGAGAATTTTCGCGTACACGTTCGGAGCCTTCCGCCGCGCAGCGTGTTCAGCGCTCTCGACAACCATCGCCCCCGCGCCTTCCGAAAACAACGTTCCTTTGCGCCGCTTGTCGAACGGTCGTATCGTCTCTGGCGTAATCGCGCGCAACGCCGAAAGTCCCGCGTAAACATACAGCGACAATTCGTCGTATCCGGCAACAAGAACAAACTCCGCCCGACCGCGTCGAATCAGATCGAACGCCAGCCCAATCGCCGCCGTTCCGGATGCGCACGACAGCGAAAGATTCATCCGCGGACCGTGAATCCCCGTCCTTCGAGCCAGCTCGTCCCCTGCATGTCCGCACAAATAATGTTCAAGCGATGCCTTTGAAACATCGTGAGCGCCTTCGACCAGCGCCCGCTCTGCCGCACTCATCCCGCCAAAATTAGTGCCCGTCACAATCGCGCCGTGAGAAATCGCTTCATCCCCGCTGAACTTCACCGCGATGCACCCATCGCCTGCGTTCTCGTCCAACGCAAACGCGTCGCGCAGAGCCTCGCGCGAAGCATCCAACACCATGCGCAACCCGCGCGACTCGCCGTTCGGCTCCGGATCGTACCCGCTCACATTCCCCGCCAGCGGATTGCGAAACATCGACGCATCAAACTGCGTCACCAGCGAAAACGCCGACCGACCCGCGATGAGCCCGTCCCAAAGCGCTTTTACGCCGCGACCGTGCGGCGAAATGGCTCCCATGCCTGTGATGACGACGCTATTTTCCATTTGCTTTTGCCGGAGCATCCTTTTTGTTGTTGGAGGATCGGGTCAATTTATATGTCCCGGTGTCACCGCCGCCGGAATAGGTTCCACTAAACTTGGTTGTGGACTCCACGACATGTGATGAACTACAATCGCATACATTTTCGCATCCTGAAAGAATAATAAGTAGCATGGGTAATGCGACGACGACGATTTTTAAACACATATCGGCCCTTTCAATGATCGTGACTGAATTGCAATTCAAAACGTCACTTCACCGCCTTGCAACACCGGAATCCCGGTTTCGCCTTCCCGATCTCGTCCGCCGAAACATCCGTCTTGCAGCTGCCCGACAATTCCGGAGTCTTCAACGATCCCGTCCAATCCCCACCGTGAATCGTGTCGCCATGACCCTCCGCCCACTCCGCCGCATTGCCGGCCATGTCATAGACGCCCTCCGGCGTTCGGCAACGGGGAAAAAGCCCGCTCGGGAGTGGCTGCGTCTGAGCGTTACCATCGAACCCAGTCGCGCACGCACCGCTGACGTAGTCGTTTCCGTAGGGAAAGCGCCGCCCGCTGTCGCCCGAACAGGCTCGCTGCCATTGCCCATATGAACACAACGACTTCCCATCGCGTATGCACCGTTCGCGCGCGTCGATCAATGCCACGCCCGTCATGGGTTCAACGCCGGGCTTGTTTGGATATTCGTATCGATCGATCGCAAACGCTGGGACGCGCGTCGCTTTTCCACTCGCATCTTTCACATCGCCCGTCGCGATCAACGCCATATTCTCGTCCTTCGCGCCTATTGGTAGCGTCAGCGTCAAATCACCGTCGTGAGCTTCGCGCGTCACCCACAATGGGGCTTGCTGTCGGGCCAGATTTCCGCGCACAAACGAGACGACGTAATATCCCGGCTCCAACTCTGCATTTTTAATCGGCATCGTTCCCACGCGTTTTCCAAGATCGTTTGAATCGCCGGGAATGGGCCGTCCCAGCGGATCTAAAATCCGTCTTGCGTAAACGTCGCACGGCAGCGCATTGCCCGGAGTCGCCGGTCCACTATCGAAGAAGACAGGACGAACCCCAAGTGCCTCGCGCAACAGCGCCCGGGCTTCAGCGTTTTTCGGATCGCGATCGACGGCTTCCTGCGCAGCGAATTCCGCCGCACCGTAATTCGGTGTGGGCGCTGGATCGCCGGGCCGGGCAGGGAGGGGATGAAGAAATAATTTTGCCTTGAAAACGAAGCGCCGAACATCCGCTTCAATATCGGTGTGATGCACCTTATCGAGCGCGGCTTTCACATCGAGGTTTTCCGGGTAGAGCGCCTCCGCCTGATGAAAACGCTCCTCGGCCTGTCCGACCAAATCGCGCGCGCGCAGTGCCGCTTTTTCGAATTCGACCGGATCGACAGCCGCAAAGCGTCCAATGGATGTTCGTGCTTCGGCCAACGATTTAGTTCCGTCGTCCATCGCGAGTGTGAATTTCGCGTAACGATCCGCGCGTTGTTGTGCGGCGACGGATCGCGCTTGGAGAAATGCGTACCCCAACGCACCCAATCCTGAAACCACCATTACCAAAGCCGCGACAGCGATCTCCTTATGCCGATTCAATTGCCGCCAGGCCGCGCCGAGGACACTTAACGGTTTCGCCGCAATGGCTTCGCCCGCATTGAAACGCCGAATATCATTCGCCAAATCCAACGCGCTGGCAAATCGCGCAGACTTCTGTTTCTCCAAGCATTTCAAACAGATGGTTTCGATGTCGCGATTAATCGCTGGATTCAACTCGCGCGGAGGTTCCGGTGGCTGATCGATGATCTTGCGCAAAACGGCCATCGTTGTCGCGCCATCGAACGGCGGACGACCGGTCAGCAATTCG
>JANXLS010000488.1 GCA_025355035.1 Planctomycetota bacterium
CCGATCTCTTTGCGAACGGGCGCTCGTTGTTGTATTGGATTTCGATGCCGAGTTTGCTGTCGGTCGGATAGATGGTGGGGCTGAGGGCTTGGAGCGACTCTTTGAAATTCTTGGACGCAAGCGCGAATCCGGCGACGTCGCGGGCCATGTAGGTTTCGCGGAAGGCGCGGAAAGCGTCGCAGGCTTTTTTGGCGTCGTCGAATTTGTAAACGAGCTTTGAGGAGTCGCCATTTGCAGCGGCTCGGGTGTCGACGAAGAGCTTGAGGATCGGATCCCATGTGCCTTGCGTGTCGGACGGATGCGGGACCATCGACAATTCTTTGTCGGCCATTTGGATTTGCTTGATCAGTTCGATGCGCGTGTAGGCGAGCTTCGCGTCGGCTTCCATGTCGGAGAGTTTGGCGTCAGCACCTTTAGCTTTGATTTCGAGCAAGATCTTGATCAGTTCGGACTGATTCTCGCCGCGCAGAAGATCGCGGATGGAGACGCGCGATTCGTCGAAATAGAGTTCGCGGCCGGTTCCGGCGTACGCACCTGCATCTGCTCCGAGGACGGTGATCGGCAGTTTCAGCTTTTTGCGGAGGTCATTGTTCGTGACCAAAATCAGCGGCTTGTCGTCCCAGTATTCGGGGAACATCCAGATGGAAAGGAAGAGGTCCATCGAATTGAGGCGGCCAACGGTGCCCATGTCTTTGCCGAATGGCGTGTCTTTGGCGATGGACTGATCTTTGTAAAACGTGGCACCAATCAAGGGGCGTCCGACGATCTGTTCGATTGTTTCGAAGGCGTGGGTTTGCAGCGGCTTCTTGCGTCGGCCTTCTTGAACGGCGATCATTTCGGCGAACGAGAAATCGAGTTTCCACGACGGATCGTCGCTGGGCTTCATGATCGGGACTTCACGCGCTTCGCGTTCGGCGGCGCGAGTCAACGTTGCGGTCGTTGCGATAAGGCTCAACGCCGCGAGAATGTGGGCGGATACGAGCGAGAGTTTTTTCATGGTTTTCAGTCCTTCCATTTTTGCCCGAACGATGCGCCGGGCGCGTGTTGCGTTACTTCTTCTTTTTCTTTTTGGACGATTCGACGGCCGCACCTGCAGCAACCGCAGCGGATGTTGTATTTTTAGGACGGTTGAAATAGGGACGCAAATAGAACATTGTGAAAATTCCGAAGTTGATCATGATGCAGCCGAACCATTTAAAGAACCAACCGGGGTCCCGCAATACTTGTACACCGGAGTAATTCGGATCGCTGTGTTCGGGATCGCCGGGGAAGATGTGGTGGCTGGCTTGGGAGAATTTGTAGCAGGTTCCCAGCCACGGGCCGTACCACGATTGCGGAAACGTGGTGGGGGTGTTCATTGAAATGGAGTCTTCCCATTCCGGGTTTTTGAAGACGACGTAATCGACGGAATCGTTACCGATTCGGAGCAACGTTCCATCGGTCGTTTTGAAATCGTTGTACGTCGCCATGAACTGATCGTGGTTGATCTTGTTGATGTCGCGGCGGTATTCGCCAAGCCACTCGCCGTCGATGACGATCGCGGCCTCTTTGTTGTAATGGATGGGCGCGTTCATGTCTTCGCTGACAGCGGTCGGCGTCGCGTCCTTCACGCTTTTTCCGACGACGAAGCCTTTTCGTAACGTCACTTTGCATTCCATGTTTCGGAAGGCGAGGCGGCTCTCGAAGGCAGCGAATTCGGTTGAACCTTCGTCGCGCGGGGCTTTAAATTCTTTCAGCCTGACCGTGAACGGAATCTGGACGATTTGGTTGGTGAACTCAAAGTTGACGCGTTTGCCGGCAATGTCCACGTATTGAGGAAAAGCGCGATCGACTTCGGTTTGTCCGACCCACATTTCCTTGCTTTCAGTGCCGACCGTGACTTTGCATAGAACGCCGTAGTTCAGGTTGTCCTTTTCCATGCCTTTGGCGCCCTTCAATTCCGGCTTTGGAATGAAGAGGACTTTGCGCTGGGCGTTCATGATCAGTTCATGAACAACGAATTCAGCTCCGGGCGCCCAACCGACGGGGACGGCTTTTTCGATTTCGATTTCACCGGTCTTTTCGTTGGGTTCCGGTTCGTCGTCGTCGGGATTTTTGGCGCGCGGTGTGTGCTTAATCAGGTAGCGGAGTTTGTTGTCGTTGCCGAGGTAGAACGCGACGCCGTTGCGCCCGGCGATGACGGACGACGATTGTTTGGCCAATTTGGCATTCAAGATGGCTTCAGCCCCGGTTGGTTCGCCGTGCATGGCTTCGTTCATGACGAAACCGTTTCGGGCGAAGACGAAGAACTTTTCGCGATGGGGCGCGACGAGGCTGGTGTCTTGTTTGATGTTGTGGCCGTTGGGCTCGTTTTCGTTGTCCTTGTCCGTTTTCGTCGGAACCCAGCCGTTGACTTTGGGGCCTTCCAATTCAAAATAAACGACGGGATTGCGCGGGGAATTATCCTGCGATTTGGGGCCGTTTTTGTCGATGATAAAGTTTGGATAGTAGCCGCGAATGTTGATCTTCCAATCGGCGATTCCGTCGAGCGCTTCGGTCCTTGTTTCGCCGGGTTTGAGCGCGAAATGGAATGTCTTTTTCTGGAAGATCAGCGACAACTGAGCGGTCGAATCCGTGGGTTCCTGGGAGGCTCCGACGTCCGGTTTTCCGGGGAGAAACACAACGGTCGCCGGGCCGAGATTATCGCGTTCGTCGAGGAAAAGGGAGCTATCGTGTTTGCCCATCATCGGGCCTTGGAGCGTGAAATTCATGCCGGGTTTGGTGTCTTTGAACCCGGGTTCGGGCAGGATGGCGACTTCGCTTGCGCCGACGGGCAAGACGTGTGTGATTTCAACTTTCACGTCTTTGTCGGGCGAATCGAGGTCCATCCGGTCCCAGAGCGTGTTGATTTTGAATTTCGTCTTGGCGACTTGACCGCCAATTTTGACGCGCAGTTCCTGGGCGTGCAGTTCCATGACATTTGCGCCGGCTTTGGTCGTGTGTAAGTTCATATAGCCTTCGATGCCCCACATGCGATCGATCATGGCGCCAATGAGCAGCGTGATAATGCCGGCGTGGGTGATGACGAAGCCGGTTTGGTGCCGTTTCCAAGGGTAACGAACGGCGGCGACGCAAAAGAGATTGACACCGAGTCCGGTGAGCCAGAAATTGAACCACCACGCGCCGTAAATGTATTTTTGGGCGACATCGGCGTTCATCTGCGTTTCGTACCACGTCCCGGCGATGGAGGCGATGATGATGACGCTTATTAAAATGAGCGCAAATTGAAGGGATGCGAGGAATTTATAAATGGATCTGAACATGACTCTCCAATTCGTAAAAACAGCGCTATTAGATTACACAAGAAAGATGCGGTTTGGTAGTCGGATTTCTGGATTTTGAGAAGAGGTCGTAAGTATGGGCATTCGAGCATCGTCATATGGGTAGAAGGTGGTGACGTAATTTCAGCACCCTGCTAGGATGGAAATAGAGCAAGGTGGATTGCAGTTACTTAAAGATGGAAGTGCATTTGAATCGATTTGTGCTGGAGAAAAAAGGCACAACGGTCATACGGTATGTGGTTTGTTTCAAGGCGCTGATAGGTGTTTTCGAGTGAATCAAGCGGGAGGCAACATGCGCGACGATCATGTGGACTTCGGATTTACAACCGAAACGAACGGGCTGCGATTTTCGTTCTGGAAGCCGGAGCCTTTGCCGCCCAAAGACGCGATAATTCTGCCGATTGACTTGGTGTCGCTCGGGAAGCTCGATTCGGTGTCGGCGAAGCTGTTGGACATTCCGCGGATGACTCAGATGCCGGTAGCTCCGTGGGACCCGAAGCCGAACGAGAAACTCATGCTGCGCTGGGAGTGCGATGCGGGAGTGTGGTTGAGCGTCGCGGTGGAGCAGGGGCCGCCGA